>JASJCH010000056.1 GCA_030066075.1 Woeseiaceae bacterium | reverse complement strand
CTGATCTTCTTCGACGACTACGCCAACACCCTGGTGGTCGGCAACACCGCCCGCTCGGTCACCGATCACCTCAAGATCTCGCGAGAGAAGCTCGCCTACATCGTCGACTCGACGGCGGCGCCGGTCGTCAGCATCGCCCTGGTGACGACCTGGATCGGCTACCAGGTCAGCCTGATCGACCAGGCCATGGGCGATATCGATGGACTGTCGGGCATGACGGCCTATTCGATGTTCCTGCATTCGATCCCGTTCAGCTTCTACCCGATACTTGCGATTCTGTTTGTGCTCGCTGTCTCCTCCAGTGGCCGGGACTTCGGGGCGATGTACACGGCCGAAGTTCGGGCTCGCGGCGGCGACGTCAAGGCGCGGCCGGCCGACAAGATGCCGGCGATGGAAGGCGACACGCTCGATGCCAAGCCGGATGTGCCGATGCGCCCGGTCAATGCGTTCCTGCCCATCCTCGTGCTGATCTTCGCGCTGGCCGCCGGCATGATCATTACCGGCGAGGGTGAATCGCTCACGGACATCGTCGGTTCGGCAGACCCCTACACGGCGATGATGTGGGCCTCGTTCATCGGCGCGCTCGTTGCGGCCGGGCTGTCCGTTGGCCAGAAGATCCTGACTGCCCACGAGACCGTCGACGCCTGGTACGGCGGCGCGCGGGCGACGCTTTTCGGCATGATCGTTCTTATCCTGGCGTGGTCGATGTCGGCAGTAACCTCGGACCTCAATGCGAAGGGTTACCTGATCTCGATCCTCGGCGACTCGCTGCCGGTGGCGCTGGTGCCCGCCGTCGTGTTCGTGCTGGCGGCGATCACGGCGTTCTCGACGGGAACGAGCTGGGGCACGATGGGCATCCTGCTGCCGCTGGTGTTACCGCTGACCTGGGCCGTCATGACCGTGTCGGGCGCAGCCGACGCCTCGGGTATGCATATCATGTATTCGGCCATCGCCTGCGTCCTGGCCGGCGCAGTGTGGGGAGATCATTGCTCGCCGATCTCCGACACCACGGTGCTGTCGTCGATCGCCAGCGGCTGCGACCATATCGAACACGTTCGCACCCAGTTGCCCTACGCTCTGCTTGTCGGCTTCGTTGCGATTGGTATCGGCACCATACCGGCTGGCTATGGCGTGCCGCCGTGGGTATCGCTGATCATTGGCGGCTCCATTCTCCTGGCCGTGCTGCGATTCTTTGGCCGCAGGGCGGACGACTCGGTAAACTAGCTGCATCCGTCGCAGCCCGGTTCATCATGAGCACGAGACCCACGATCGGCGTGCCGGCTTGCCGCAAGCCCATCGACATCCATCCGTTCCACGTGGTTGGCGAAAAGTACCTGCAGGCCATCATCGACGGCGCCGACGCGCTGCCGCTGATCATTCCGGTCATGGCCGAACACATCGAGATCGACGAGCTGCTGGCCAGCGTCGACGGGGTTTTCCTGACCGGCAGCCTGTCGAATGTCGAGCCTCACCATTACGACGGCCAGCCGAGCGAGCCCGGGACCTTGCATGACCCGCATCGCGATGCAACGACGCTGCCGCTGGCGCGCCGCGTATTAGAGGCCGGTGTGCCACTGATGGCGGTCTGTCGAGGTTTCCAGGAGCTCGTGGTGGCGCTGGGCGGGACGCTGCACCAGAAAGTCCACGAGGTCGAGGGATACCATGATCACCGCGAGAACCCGCAGGACCCGATCGACGTCATGTACGGTCCGTCGCACCCGGTGGATCTGGTGGAAGGGGGTATGCTGCATCGAATGGTGGGGGCCACCCGGGTCATGGTGAACTCGCTGCATGCCCAGGGGGTTGCGCGATTGCCGACCGGGGTCACCGTGGAGGCTATCGCGGATGACGGTCTCATCGAGGCATTTACGGTCGACGAAGCGCCCGGTTTTGCGCTGGGCGTCCAGTGGCATCCCGAGTGGCGTGTCACCGAGAACGAGCTTTCGCTGGCCATGTTCAAGGCGTTCGGCGCCGCGTGCCGCGAGTACGCGCGCCAATGACAGGTGTAATGTGAGTAACGATATTTTTCAGTCCTGGTTGACGGAACGCAAAATCGAGGACGTCGAGGCGTTCGTGCCCGACATGGCCGGCTCCGCGCGGGGCAAGGTCATCCCGGCGGACAAATTCGGCGCGGGCAAGATCAAGATGCCCGAGGCCATCTTTGCGCAGACGATATCGGGCGATTACGTCGATAACGAGAGAAACGTCGAAGATCGCGACATGCAGCTGGTCCCCGACCCGCACACGCTGCGCCCGGTACCGTGGGTGGCCGATCCGGCGGCGTCCGTCTTTCTCGACTGTTATCGCAGCGACGGGAGTCCGGTCGAAACGTCTCCGCGGGCGGTATTGCGCAACGTTCTGGGCAAGTTCGAGTCGCAGGGCTGGGTGCCGGTCGTCGCGCCCGAAGTGGAGTTCTACCTGATCAATCCGCATTCCGACCCCAGTGTCGAGGCGGAGCCGCCCGAGGGCAGGCTGGGCTGGACCGAAGGGGCGAGGCAGCCATACAGTGTCGATGCGATGAACGATTTCGAGCCGTTCATCAACGATCTGTACAGCTATTGCGAAGACCAAGGCATTCGCATCGATACGCTGTCCCAGGAGATGGGACCCGCCCAGTTCGAAATCAACTTCCTGCACGGCAACGCCGTTGACCTCGCCGACCAGGTCTTCCTGTTCAAGCGCACCGTCCGCGAGGCTGCGATCGAACACGAGATGCATGCGACATTTCTCGCCAAGCCGATGGCCGAGGAGGCGGGCAGTGCGCTGCACGTGCACCAGAGCATTGTCGACAAGTCCGGCAACAACATCTTCTCGGGCAAGGACGGCAAGCCCACCGACCTCTTTTACGCGTACCTGGGTGGGCTGCAGGCTTACATGCCGCAGGCAATGCTTATGTTCGCGCCGTACGTCAATTCCTACCGGCGCTTCCTGAATCCCTGGGCGTCGCCCGTGAACCTGTCGTGGGCGGTCGACAATCGCACCGTCGGACTGCGCGTGCCCGACGCCGAGCCCGTCAACCGGCGTATCGAAAACCGCCTCGCCGGATCCGACGTCAATCCCTACCTCGTGCTTGCCGGCACGCTGGCCTGCGGCTACCTCGGCATGATGGAGGGGCTGAAGCCGACGGACCCGGTGGAGGGCAGCGCCTATGGCGAGGATTTCTCGCTGCACCGGCATATCCATGCGGCGAACGAGGCACTGCGCGAGAGCGAGGCGATGCGCAGCATGCTCGGCGACAACTTCGTGGACCTGTATTGCAAGCTCAAGGACGACGAGTACAAGGAATTCCAGGAAATCATCACGCCCTGGGAGCGTGAGATCCTGATGTTCAACGTTTGAGGACTGTTTATGGCGGCCATCGAGAAGCTCAGCGGCCCGGATCTGCAGCAGTTGGATAGCGAACACCACCTGCACCCGTTTACCGATCACAAGGAGCTGCACAAGAAGAAATCGCGCATCATCACGCGCGCCGAAGGCGTTTATATCTACGATGCCGACGGCAACAAGATTCTCGACGGTATGTCGGGGTTGTGGTGCGTCAACGCGGGATACGGTCGCGATGAGCTCATCGAGGCGGCCGCGGCGCAGATGCGCGAGCTGCCGTACTACAACAGCTTCTTCCAGTGCACGCATCCGCCCTCCATCAAGCTGGCCGCCATGCTGACCGAGGTCAGCCAGCCGCAGCTCAATCACGTCTTCTTCACGGGGTCGGGTTCGGAGGCCAACGACACCATCGTGCGCATGGTCCGCCGTTACTGGGACCTGATGGGTCAGCCCGAACGGCACACGATCATCAGCCGCAAGAACGCCTATCACGGCTCGACGGTAGCGGCGGCCAGCCTCGGCGGCATGAAGCCGATGCACGAGCAGAGCGGGTTGCCGATTCCCGGCATCGTTCACGTCGAGCAGCCCTACTGGTTCGGCAGCGACCGCAGCCTGTCACCCGACGAGTTCGGCCTGGAAGCGGCCAAAGCGGTCGAGGATAAGATCCTCGAGCTGGGGGCAGACAAGGTCGCCGCCTTCATCGGCGAGCCGATCCAGGGCGCCGGCGGCGTCATCATTCCGCCGGACACCTACTGGCCGGAAGTGCAGCGCATCTGCGACGAGTACGGCGTGCTCCTGATTTCCGACGAGGTCATTTGTGGCTTCGGTCGCACGGGCGAGTGGTTCGGCGCCGACTACTACTCGACCACGCCTGATTTCATGCCCTTCGCCAAGGGCGTCACGTCGGGCTACCTGCCGCTTGGCGGCGTGTTTGTCAGCGACCGCGTAACCGATGTCCTGATCGACAAGGGCGGCGAGTTCTTCCATGGCTACACCTATTCGGGACACCCGGCGGCCTGCGCCGTGGCGATGGCGAACCTCGACATCATCAAGCGCGAACGCCTTGTCGACCGAGTGAAAGACGACATCGGTCCCTACCTGCAGCAGGGCTGGGCGAAACTCGGCGATCATCCGCTGGTGGCGGAAACCCGCATGGTCGGCCTTGTGGGCGCGCTCGAACTCGTGAAGTCGAAGGACCCGATCGAGCGCTTCGAAGAAAAGCAGGGCGTCGGCACGATCTGCCGCGATTTCCTCGTGAATAACGGCCTGGTTATGCGCGCCGTCGGCGACACGATCGTCTGCGCGCCGCCGTTCACGCTGTCGCACGCCGAAGCGGACGAGCTGCTCGAGAAAGCCTGGAAGTGCCTGGACCTGACCCAGCAGGCCGTTAGCAACCACTGAGGTGACAACGTGACCGACAAGTTCGCCGGCGATCACGCATTCCTTCGCGAAGACCTGCGTGGGACCACGCCCGAGCCGACCTATGCCGGGGCGCTCTCGTTCATGCGCCGCAAGTACACGCGGGACCTCGACGGAGTCGACGTCGTCGTCACAGGCGTGCCGCTGGATACGGCGACGACCAACCGTCCCGGCGCGAGGCTCGGCCCGCGCGCGATCCGCGCAGCGTCATCGATCATGGCCTGGGAGCGGCCCTACGGCATGGAGTTCGATCCGTTCGACAAGCTGGCAGTCGTGGATTACGGCGACTGCTTCTTCGACTTCGGCCGGCCGCAGCAGGTGCCCGACGAAATCGAGAAACACGCGTACGAGATCATCAGCCAGGGGCCGGGCCTGTTGTCACTGGGCGGTGACCATTTCGTCGCCTGGCCGTTGCTGAAAGCGCACGCCCGCAAGTTCGGGGCGCCGCTGTCACTCGTTCATTTCGACGCGCACAGTGATACCTGGGCCGATGAGGACGGCCGCATCGATCACGGGACGATGTTTTTCCATGCTGCGAAAGAGGGTCTGATCGACCCGGCAAGCTCGGTGCAGATCGGTTTGCGCACGACCAATCACGACACGCTCGGATTCAATGTGCTCGATGCGCCGTGGGTGCATGAGAACGGTATCCAGGCGGTCATCGACAAGGTCAGGGCCGTCGTCGGCGAGCGGCCCGCCTACCTGACGTTCGACATCGACTGCCTGGATCCGAGCTACGCCCCCGGCACCGGCACGCCGGTCTGCGGCGGCCTGACCACGCACCAGGCGCTTTCGATCCTGCGCGGACTGGCCGGGCTCAACGTGATCGGCATGGACGTGGTGGAAGTCGCGCCCGCGTACGACGTCGGTGAGATTACCGCGCTGGCGGCAGCCTCACTGTGCATGGAAATGCTGTATCTCTACGCCTGTCGACCCCTCGGTTGAGGTCCTTCAGACAACCTTGTCGAGGCTCTGCTCGTAGGCCGCTTTCGGCTGCACGCCGATCAACGAATCGACGACCTCGCCCTTGTCGAACACCATGACGGTCGGAATAGAGCGGATGCCGAACTGCATGGCGATCTGCTGGTTCGAATCGACGTCGAGCTTGGCGATCTTGGCGCGGCCATCGTAGTCCTGTGACAGCGAGTCCATGATGGGCGCCAGCGCCCGGCAGGGTGCGCACCACTCGGCCCAGAAATCGACGAGCACCGGCTTGTCGGAATTCAGCACCTCTTCGGCGAACTGTGCTTCGGTAATCGCTATCGGATGAGTCGCGGTTTGGTTCATAATCGATCTCCTTATACCAGACCCGTAATGTGGGTCGTCCCGACCCGGTTTCAAGGGCATACGTTTGAACGCCACCAAGCTGCTCGATTTCTATGAACGGCGCCGCGAGAACGGCGAGCCGCTGGTGCTCGTCACCGTGTTCGAGACGGAGGGGTCGACCTACAGCAAGGCAGGTGCCCAGATGCTCGTGGACAGCGATGGTGTGTTTCGCGGCATGTTGTCCGGGGGTTGCCTGGAAGGCGATCTCGCGGTGCGGGCCGGGCAGGTGCTGGACAGCGGCAGACCGCAGGTTGCGACCTACGACCTCGGCCAGGACGACGACGAGCTGTGGGGCATGGGGGTCGGCTGCGACGGCCTGATGCGCATGGTGTTACAGCCGCTGCGGCCCGAGACCGGGTACGAGCCGTTCGCGGCCATTGCGGAGGTCCTGCGCGGCGACGCGCCCCGGGAGCTGACGTTCGACGTCGGGAGCGATGAGGTTGCCTCGGTCACGATGCTTGTTGAGCCGCCGCCTAGTCTACTGGTGCTCGGCGCCGGTCTCGACGCCGAGCCGGTGGTACGCTTCGGCGCCGAGCTGGGCTGGCGCTGCACCGTATTCGACCATCGCCCGGCTTACATCCAGAACGGCGACTTCGCCGCCGCGACGGCCACGCATTGTCAGCCCGCCGAAGAGCTGGCGTCGACGCTCGACCTCGATCGTTTCGACGCGGCTATCGTCATGAGTCATCACCTCGTCAGCGATCGCGCCTACCTGGCGCAGCTGGCGGAATCCGCCATCGGCTACATCGGGCTGCTCGGGCCGCGACACCGACGGGAACGACTATTGGGTGAACTGGGCGACAAGGCGGCGTCTCTCGAGGGCAGGGTCCACGGTCCGGCAGGACTGAACATTGGCGGCCGCGGTCCGGGCCCGATCGCCCTGTCGATTATTGCGGAGGTGCAGAAAACGCTCGCCGAGCGTTAGGCGGGCTTTGGCTGTTCGCCCGGGAAGAACACGCGGATGATCAGGTCGGCAAGTTCGGCGATCTGCTCGTCCGAGTCGAGATCGATGCCGCTGGTTTGTTTCAGCTCCAGTTTGAGCGCGACGAGCCCGCCCGCACAAACCCGGATCATATTGAACAGCAGCGCGGCGCTGCCGGCCGGAACCACACCAATCTGCTGCATGCCCACCAGCGACTTATGGACCTCGTCGAACAACGGTTTGAGGTGGTTCTCGACGAGCCAGTCGAGCCGCTCGCTGGGGTAGTTGGCTTCGTGCAGGATGATCCGATGCAGGGCCGGCTGATTTCGCGAGTACTGCAGGTAGGTCCGAACAAAAATCTCCGCCCTGGCTTTCGGCTCTTCGTCCGGAATTTCGGCCATGGCCTTGACGAGCGCGATGTTGAACTCGCGGAAGATCCGGTCGGTCGCGGCCCGCCAGAGCTGTTCCTTGTTCTTGAAGTGGTAGGTGATCAGCGGATGATGCACGCCCGCCCGATCGGCAATGTCACGGGTGGATGTGCCCTTGAACCCATTCTCCGAAAATGCCTGGATAGCCGCATCGAGCAGTTTCTGCTGCGTAATGATGCTTCTTTGTTGTTGTTTTCGTTCCGGTTTCTTGGCGATTCCGGCGATTTCCACGTCCAAGAGTCACTCTCCTTTCAGAGTATCTTGAACGGGCTAGACTAGCCGGAAAGGACGATCTAGTCCAATCTGGAAAATTGTATTTTACAAGTGGTAAGTTGTTGCCGCTTACTCGATGGCGAACATCATCCGAACGGCCGCGCGTTTCTGGATCGCGACGCCGTCTTCCATGACCGGCTCGAACTCCCACTTCTCGACGGCATTCATCGCCGAGTTGACGAACGTGTCACCCGGGTTGGAGTCGCGCACCGAGACGTCGGTGACCGAACCGTCAATGTCGACGGTGAAGACGACGTCGACCCATCCCGACAGGGCACGGCGCTGGGCAGCGCGCGGATACTTGGGCGCAACGTACTTGGTGCGCTTCAGCGAGCTCACGGACACCGGCGTAGCCTGCGCAATGCTGGCCTCGGGCGGCTGGCTGCGGTTCTCGACGACGTCGCCGCTGCCGGCGACAGCGACATTGCCGCCTGGCTGGCTCGCCTGCTCGAAAGCAGGCTGCGCAGCAGTCGTCTGCTGCGGCGGCGAATCGATAACCGGCGCCGGGCGCGTCGGTTCGCTGGCTGGTTGTTGCGTGGCAGTCCGGGGCTCGGCCGTCTGGGCCGCGGCCGCTTGCGGCTCGACAACCTGCGTCTGCGGTGCTGCCTGCTCGGCGGCGAGCTGCTCGGCTGCGGCACGTTCGGCTGCGGCACGTTCGGCGGCTGCCCGCTCGGCTGCGGCGCGTTCGGCTGCCGCTCTCTCGGCGGCGGCGCGCTCTTCCTCCGCGCGGTCGCGGGCGGCCTGGATTTCCTGTGCGCGGCGCTGGCGGGCGTCGCTAAGCGCCGCTGTCGATGCGGCAAGGTCGCTGCTCGACGGGTCGAGCCGGCGCGCATCGATCAACAGCGCCTCGGCGTCGTCGAAGTTGCCCTGGTCAATCTGCTCGCGGGCTTGCAGCACCAGTTTGCTGGCCACGACGTCGAGACCCTGGCGCGCCGCGGCATTATCGGGGTCGTTACTCAATACCAGCTCGAAGTAGTAGCGGGCGTTGTCGTTCGACGGTGCGATCAACTTGCCTTCGTCGAGCCTGGCATTGGCCTGCGCGATAACCTCGTCGAGGCGCTGGTCGGACAGCGCCGTACTCAGCTCTTCAGCCACGGTATCGATCTCGCTGGTGTCGGCGACATCCAGTGCACGGGCTGCGATTATCGCCGCCTGGGCGTCCTCGAAGCGGGCGTCGCGAATAGCCACGCGCGCGCCGTCGAGGTAGTCCCGCAACTGCATTTGCGTCAGCTGGGCTCGCAGGAAGGGCAGGCGCGGGTTGTCCGGATTCGCCAGCTCGACGCCCTGCAGGGCGGCGAGGGCGTCGTTGGCGCGTCGATCGAGAAGCGCCGACTCGGCCGTGGCCAGGGTCTGTTCAACCAGCTCGTCGAGCCCCTGTTGTGCGACAGGGTCACCGGGCACCACCTCGAGGGCGGACAGGTACAGCTCGATCGCGTTGTTGCCAGCCGGGGCATAAACCTGCCCGGCGGCCGCGAGTTCGCGCGCCTCGTCGATGAGATCGTCGAGCCCGAGCGCCTCGGGAACGACAACTTCGGTCTGCAGGACGGACTCGCTGGGCGCGTCCTCGGCTACGGCCGGGCGTTCCTGGACTGCCGGTGTCGGGGTGTCGGCGACGGGCTCAGCCGGCTGGCTGGCCGGATCATCCGAGCCGCTCAGCGCCCAGATCGTGATACTGGCGACCGCGACGAGCGCGACCGCGCCGATACCGAGTATCTTGGGATCGGTGAACAGCGAACCGCCGCTGCCGTCGGCGGCGGGAGGCGAATCGATATCCATGGCGGAGGCGCTGGCTGACGCTGGCGCATCCGACTGCTTGTCTTTCTTTTTCGGCTTGAGCGACCGCGTCACGGTCTCGACGATGCCCGTCATCGTCTCGGTGAAGCTCGAATCGTCGCCGCCGAATGCGTCGCCCAGACCATGCTCGACCGGCGAGAGCGCCTCGTCGGGATTCGCCACGATGTCGGCTTCGGGGGCTTCCTGCCTGGCTGCAGGCTGCGGTTTGGCCGGCGCTTTGTCGGCCTTGGGCTTGCTCTTCTTGGCCTCGGGCTTCTGCTCGGGTGCAGGCTTCGCGGCGGGCTTGGGATCGGGCTTGGCTTCGGGTTTCGGCTGCGGCTTCGGAGCGGCGGCCGGCTGCCCGGGCACCTTGAACGCCGAGTCCGGCGCCTCGAGATGGTGCTTGACGGAGGCTTCGATCGCGAGGCGCGAGCGGCCCGGTGATACCGGCTTCAACAGGAAGCGGTAAACCTTGCCGCGGTTGATCAGGTCCATCAGCATTTCGCCGTCGTCGCGGCGGCCGGCGACGATTGCGACAAGCCGCGGCGCCTGGCTGCGCAAGTGCATTGTGAGCTTTTCGACGTTGGTACCGACCATGGCGGCGTCGACTACCGCAACGCCAACCTTGTGCTTGCGGAGAGCTTCGTCGGCCTGCGAGACCGTGCTGGCATACACGACATTGTGCAGACCGCGGGCCGACTCCCTGACCGTTGCGAGGAACTCCTCGTCCTGCGTCAGGACCAGCACGTCAACCGAGCTCGCGCCGACATCCGAGGCGGCCGAGATCTTCTTGGGATCAAGCGCCGGCATGCGGCCGGTGCCATCGCTGATGATCGCCGAGCCGTTCTCGGAAGTTTCCATCACGATGTGTTCCGCCGCCGGCTCATCCGGGTTGGCTGTCGTGTCATTGGCGGATTCGGCGAGTGCGATCAGGCGAGCCTGCTGGGTCGCGTTGTCGATCATGCCCTTGAGAGCATCGGCCGTCACGGAACCGCGGACAACCTGGAAGACCTCCTGGTCACCAACCAGGGCCTCCAGACCGTCGTCTTCGCTGCCCGCCAGCAGGATGCCGATCGTGTCGGGAGATCGCTTCTTGGCCTCGCGCAGCGCTTCGAGGCCGCTCATGCCGGGCAATTCCTGGGCCGTCACGATGACGTCGATCTGGGTTTCGCCGAGCGTGTTCAGTGCTTCGGAGCCGCTCGTGGCACAGTGCACCGTATAACGATCATTGAACCCGGAACTCAACGTGTCCAGGGTGCTCTGCTCGCTATGCAGCAACAGTACCTGCGTTTTGAATTGCTCGAACGACACTCGACGATCTCCCTTAGATTTATGTCTAATCGCACGCCCACTCCCTGGGTCGAGTGAGTATATCCACGGGAGACCGCTTCATTACTACGGTTCAGGGTTTGATCACTGAATCTGTGACACGGCGCACAGTGAAACTGTTTGCCATATCACATTTGGGGTCTCACGCCCGGTCGAGCACTTCCCGGGCGAGTTCGGCGACGGCGTCATCGAGGGAGAGGACGGTCTGTTTCTTGGAGCCCAGGCGGCGCACGGCGACATTGCGGTCGTCCACCTCCCGCTGGCCGACAGCCAGCAGCACCGGGATCTTTTCAACGCTGTGTTCACGCACCTTGTACGAGATTTTCTCGTTGCGCAGATCGGTCTCGGCCCGCAGTCCGGCAGCCCGCAGGGCGGCCACGACTTCCTCGGCGTAATCGTTCGCATCCGAGGTGATCGTCAGCACGCGGACCTGGACCGGCGCGAGCCACAGCGGCAGGTTGCCGGCGTGGTGTTCGATCATGATGCCGATGAAACGCTCGAGCGAGCCGAAGATGGCCCGGTGGAGCATCACAGGGGTGTGCTTGTTGCCGTCCTCGCCCACGTAAGTGGCACCGAGGCGACCGGGCATGTTGAGGTCGACCTGCAGCGTGCCACACTGCCAGTCGCGGCCGATGGCATCGCGCAGCACGAACTCGAGTTTGGGCCCGTAGAATGCGCCTTCACCCGGATTGTGGGTGTATTCCAGGCCGGCGGCTTCGAGCGCTTTGAGCAACGCTGCTTCCGCCTGGTCCCACACGGCATCCTCGCCGACACGGGCCTCGGGCCGGTCGGCAAACTTGATGCGGACGTCGTCAAAACCGAACGCCTTGTAGATGCCGAGGATCAGGCTGCAAACAGCGATCGACTCGTCGGTAATCTGCTCGGCCGTACAGAAAATATGCGCATCGTCCTGGGTGAAGGCTCGCACGCGCATCATGCCGTGCAACGCGCCGGACGGCTCGTAGCGATGACACTTGCCGAACTCGGCAAGCCGCACCGGCAAATCGCGATAGCTCGTGATGCCCTGCTTGAAGATCTGCACGTGGCCCGGACAGTTCATGGGCTTGATGGCGTACTGGCGACCGTCGACGGTCTCGGTGGTGAACATGTTGTCGCCAAACGTGTCCCAGTGGCCCGACGATTCCCACAGCGATCGCGACATGACCTCGGGCGTGTTGATCTCCCGGTAGCCGGCAGCATTCTGCTGCTGGCGCATGAACTCGATCAGCTGCTGGAACAGGGCCCAGCCCTTCGGGTGCCAGAAGACGGCGCCGGGGGCTTCTTCCTGGAAATGGAACAGGTCCATGATCCGGCCGAGGCGACGGTGATCGCGCTTCTCGGCTTCCTCGAGCATGTGCAGGTACTGGCGCAGCTGCTTCGGGTTGGACCAGGCCGTGCCGTAGACGCGCTGCAGCATCTCGTTGTTCGAGTCACCGCGCCAGTAGGCCCCCGAGACGTGCGTCAGCTTGAAGGCCTTGCCGAGTTTGCCGGTCGAGGGCAGGTGCGGTCCGCGGCACAGGTCGATGAAATCGCCCTGCCGGTAAAGCGTGATCGCCTCGCCCGACGGGATGCTCTCGATGATCTCGGCCTTGTACTCTTCGCCCATGTTGCGGAAAAAGTCGACGGCCTCGTCGCGATCCCAGACCTCGCGCTGGATTTCCTCGTCGCGATCGACGATGTCCTGCATGCGCTTCTCGATGACGGCGAGATCGTCCTCGGTGAACGGCTCCTCGCGCGAGAAATCGTAGTAGAAGCCGTTCTCGATCGCGGGACCAATGGTGACCTGGGTCTCGGGCCAGAGCTCTTTGACGGCTTCGGCCAGCACGTGCGCCGCGTCGTGGCGCAGCAGCTCGAGCCCGTCGTCCGAGTCACGCGTGACAATCTCGAGCGCGACGTCGGATTCGATGCCACGTGTGAGGTCATACATCTCGCCGTCGACTTTGACAGCCACAGCAGCGCGCGCCAGCCCTTCGCCGATGCTGGCGGCAATCTCGGCGCCCGTTATGGCAGTGTCGTACTGCCGAACGGAGCCGTCGGGAAGAGTAATGTTTGGCATCGCTCGATCTGCTATTTGTGATTCCGGGTGGCAGCGGCCACGGCGCGCTATTGTACAGAAAATAACGTGTAGAATAGCGCCCCGTTTGAACCAGTTAGCGAATCATCCATGTCAGATGCCCCCGGGCGGGATTTTATCCGCCAGATCATTTTCGAGGACCTCGAGTCAGGCAAGCACGACGAGATCGTGACGCGCTTTCCGCCGGAGCCAAACGGCTATCTCCACATCGGGCATGTCATGTCGATCTGCCTCAACTTCGGCGTGGGTGTGGAGAACGATGGCCGGACATTTCTGCGCTACGACGACACCAACCCGGGCAAGGAGAAGCAGGAGTACGTCGATGCGATCGAGCGGGACGTGCACTGGCTGGGCTTCGACTGGGGCGACCGGCTGACGCATGCGTCGGATTACTTCGAGCGCCTGTACGAGTCTGCCGAGAAGCTGATCGAACTCGGCGTCGCCTATGTCGACGACCTGAGCGCCGAGGAGATTCGCGAGTACCGCGGCACGTTGACCGAGCCCGGCAAGAACAGCCCCTATCGCGACCGCAGTGTCGAGGAAAATCTCGACCTGTTCCGGCGCATGCGTGCGGGTGAGTTCGAGGATGGCACCCACGTGTTGCGGGCCAAGATCGACATGGCCTCGCCAAATATGAACATGCGCGACCCGACGATCTACCGTATCCGCCATCTCGATCATCAGCGCACGGGCGACACCTGGTGCATCTACCCGATGTACGACTACGCGCACGGGCTTTCCGATGCGTACGAGGGCATCACGCACTCGCTGTGCACGCTCGAGTTCGAGGACCATCGGCCGCTTTACGACTGGTTTCTCGACCAGTTGCAGCCCGAACATCGTCCACGGCAGATCGAATTTTCGCGTCTTAATCTCGCGTACACGATCACGAGCAAGCGCAAACTCGGCCTGTTGATCGAGAATAACGTGGTTTCCGGTTGGGACGACCCGCGCATGCCGACGATTGCCGGCATGCGTCGTCGCGGATACCCGGCGCTGGCCTTGCGTGACTTCGTCAAGCGCGCCGGCGTGACCAAGAAAGACAAGCTCATCGAGATGGGCGCTCTCGAGAACTGCGTGCGTGAAGATCTCGGCGACATTGCCGAGCGCCGCATGGCCGTGCTGCGACCGCTCAAGGTCGTGCTGACGAACTACCCGGAAGGCCAGGTCGAGATGATGGAAGCCATGAATCATCCGAACAACCCGGACATGGGGACCCGGGAGATCCCGTTCTCACGCGAACTCTGGATCGAGCAGGATGATTTCATGGAGGAGGCGCCGCGCAAGTTTTTCCGCCTGAAACCCGGTGGCGAGGTGCGTTTGCGTTTCGGCTACATCATCAAGTGCGAAGAGGTCGTCAAGGATGCCGACGGCAACGTCACCGAGCTGCATTGCACCTATGACCCGGAAACGCGCAGCGGCGCCGGGTCCTCGGACCGTAAAGTGAAGGGGACGATTCACTGGGTGTCCGCGGCGCATGGCATACGCGCGACGGTGCGGCTCTATGACCGGTTGTTCACGGTGCCCGACCCGAACGGCGTCGATGACTTCATGGACATCCTGAACCCGGACTCACTCGAAACCGTGGCGGCCTTTCTCGAGCCGACGCTCGCCGACGTGACCGGCAATGACCCGGTGCAGTTCGAGCGGCTGGGCTACTTCTGCCCCGATAGCAAGGACCACACCGTCGAGAACCCGGTGTTCAATCGGATCGTGACGCTCAGGGACAGTTGGGCCAAGATCGAGAAGCAAGCGATGAGCGGCTCGTAGGAGATCGCCCCGGTGGCGATAGTCGCAGTCTCGGGGGTCCGGTATAGTTCAAGGGCTATCTAGCGAGGGTGCGCGGTGAAAAGGTTCTCCAATATTCTGCTGGTTGTCGATGACCGTACGGACTCCTCGGCCGCACTCAAACGTGCCACTACCCTCGCAAGAAGCAACAATGCCCATCTAACGGTCTGCGCGGGCATTGACGCAAACCCCGACGACGTGCGCATGAGGGTCATCACGGTTTCGTCCCGCGAGGTTCTCGACGTGGCCATCGAGAAGACGCAAGAGTGGCTTACCGACATCGTCGCCTCAGTCGCAGCTGATGACGTCTCGATAGACACGAAAGTGCTGGTCGGGAAACCGTTCATCGAGATTATTCGACAGGTATTGAGAGACGATCATGACCTGTTGATCAAATCGGCCGACGCTGACCGGGGCCTGCGGGAAATGCTGTTTAGCAGCACGGACAAGCACCTGATGCGCAAGTGCCCGTGCCCGGTCTGGATCATCAAGCCGACGGAGCGCCAGAAGTACCTGCGTATCCTGGCAGCCGTTGATGAGGATCCGGGGGAACCGGTCAAAGACGTACTGAACCGCCAGATCCTCGAAATGTTCACCTCGATGGCGCTAACGGAATACAGCGAAGCGCACGTCGTACATGCATGGCAGGTTTTCGGCGAAGGGCTCCTGAAATCACACAAGTGGGACTTCTCGGAAGGTGAGTTCGAGGCAATGCTGGAAGAGGAGGCGTCTGGACGCAGGCGCTGGCTGCAAGACCTCGTGACCAGCTATGGAGATTTTCCAGACACGAGCGTCTCCGAAGGCCCCGAACTGCGTCTCCATGTCATCAAAGGTCCCGCCGAGCAGGTTGTACCGGAGTTAGCTCGCGAACTCGAAGTAGACCTCGTCGTCATGGGAACCGTCGCGCGCACGGGAATTGGTGGTTTCTTCATGGGCAATACGGCGGAGAGCATTCTCGGTGAACTCGACTGCTCCGTCTTGACGATGAAACCACCGGGATTCACCAGCCCGGTCACGCTGGAGGAATAGCACTCCGACCGGAATCGAGTTACTGCTGATCCGAGTTATTGGCGGACCGCTTCGATTTAGCCGCACGGTCCCGGAGTATGGAGAGTTGGCCGTAGGCGAGCACCGAGATGATCGGGAACATCGCCGTGAGGGCGATCAGACCGAAGCCATCAACCAGCGGGCTCCGCCCCGGGACAGCGTCAGCCAGGCCCAGCCCGAGCGCAGCGACTAACGGTACGGTAACGGTCGATGTCGTTACACCGCCTGAGTCGTAGGCTAAAGGGACGATAATTTTGGGGGCTGCCAACGTTTGTACGATCACAATAAGGTAGCCGGCTGCGACAAAATAGGGCAACGGCACACCGGTAATGACGCGAAGGCATCCCAGGGCCACGCCGATGCCGGCGCCGATGGCCACGGCAACCCGCAAGCCGACGACGCTGATTGTGCCACCGGACACGGTGTTGGCCTTCATGGCCACCGCGATCAGTGAAGGCTCTGCCATGGCCGTGGAAAAACCGACTGTTGCCGCAAAGATATAGACCCAGTAAAAGTCTCCCCAGGTGAACTCGGCCACGGCGTGCTCAACCGAGTCGAGCAGGAATTCCGGATGGGTGAGCTGCTCCGCCATCATGCGTCCGAGTGGAAACAGGCTCTGCTCCAGGCCTTCGAGGAACAGACCAAGCCCGACAACGACGAACAGGAATCCTACGAGTATCTGACCTCCGTTGTGCATCTTCTTGCCGATGACCAACCTTTGAAACGCGAACAGGAAGACGACAATCGGCAGCACGTCCAGTGCACTATCGGCAACAAAAGCCAGCGTGGTCACAATCAGTTCCATCAGACCACCATCCCGTAAATCAGCACGAACATGATCGGAGTGAGCGACGCGAAGGCGATCAGACCGAAGCCATCGAGCATCGGGTTCCTGCCCTTCAGCGAGCTGGCAAGCCCCACGCCAAGCGCGGTTACCAGCGGAACAGTGACGGTCGAGGTCGTCACGCCGCCGGAATCGTAGGCAACGCCGATAATTTCCTCGGGCGCGAACGCCGTCAGAAGGATTACCAGTGCATAACCGCTGATGATCATTATCGGCAGCGACCAGTTGGTGATGATGCGGAGCACTCCGAGCACAATCGCAACGCCGACCGCCAGAGCAACCGTCATGCGCAGCCCGAGCGCATAGTCAGCCATTGCTTCGGGCGTTTTCGCGATGACTTCGGCCCCCGCCGCAACGGCAGCCGCCTCGGTTGCGACAGCGATCAGCGCCGGTTCGGCCACCGTCGTTCCGAAGCCGAGCACGAAGGCGAAAGTGATCAGCCAGAACAGGCTCCCTTTGCGCGCCAGCGAATGGGCAAGCCCTTCACCAACGGGGAAAAGTGCGATTCGCAGGCCAAAGATGAAAAAGGTGAGGCCCGCAAACACGAATAAGCCTCCGACGATGATTGACATCAGGCCGTCGACCGGCTGGCGGATAATGAAAATCTGGAAAACCCCGATCACGATAATGATCGGAGTCAGGTCTCGCAGGCTGTTACGCGCGTCTTTGGCGAGTGCTCGAAGTAAGTCCTTGGTTTTGGCGTGGCCCATACGTGGGATTCAGTTTATCCATGGCCAAATGGGCAGACAATAAGGGGGAACCGCCTTATCGCGACCGGGTTGCGTAAAATCGACCGAGCGTGATCCGGAATATGATCATCGCGATGATACCCAGGGCTACCACCAGCCCCGCCAGGCCCGGATAGCCGGCGCCTGCCACGACATATCCGCCAATGGCGGGTCCTGGCGCCGCGCCCATCCACCACACGGCGTCGGTAGCCACGGCCCAACGGCCTTTCCTGTCCATCTCCGCCATGATGCCGAGGATGTAGGGCACCACGAAATAGAACGTGGCGTTCCAGCACACGTATAGCACCGCGAAGGCTAACGAATGGGTCCACAAGGCCAGCGAGGCTGCGACAACAACGTTGAGCGCAATTCCGATCAGGGCCGGCCGCAGGTTCCCAAAACGGTCGGCCAGCCAGGCTGCCACGATGCCACCCGAGAGACCGACGAAGCCAGCGATACCCAGGATCTCTCCGATTCGAATTTCATTCAGCCCGCCTCGCAGCCCGAACTGTTCGAGGAACACCTGGATGGAGCCCTGGCCCATCTCGTAGATAAACAGGGCTACGAGGGCAGCAATGGCGAATCCCTTGTTGGGCGCGTTGCGAATGCCCAGCCGCTCGGCAAAACGCTGCATTGCAGAAAGCCCGGCCAGTTTTGTTTCCGCATCGGTGTCCGGTTGGTCATCCCGCGGCGGGTCCGGAAGCCAATAGAAAAGCGGTGCAATGAGCAACACGGCGGCCGCCAGCCCGAAATAGCCGCCCATGGCTCCGAACGGCACGGTCGCATACGGGATCAGGATGGGTGGAATCGCGGCGACCACCCCCCAGCTCACGGCCACAATGGCAAACACGCGCTGCGGGTTGGCAGTCGAGGCGGCGGCAGCCGTACCCGCCGCACCGATCATGCCCGCGCCGAATCCAGCGGCCAGTCGCGCGAAGCGCAACACCTCGAAGTTGTCCGTGTAACCGGCAATGACGTTGCACACAAAGACGATTGCGCCGCCGAGCAGGGCGATCCTGGCGCGGGGATAGCGCGTTACCGGGCCCGCCAGCAGCAAGGCTGTCAGAGCGTACGCCATGACCTCCTTGGACATCATCAGGCCGACAGCGGCTTCGTCCAGGCCGTAGCGCTCCATGACCGGGCCAAACAGTTGCGCCTGGGCGTAGTAGCCCATCTGTGCCAGGAACCAGCAGCTCGTAAGTACGACAAGCAGCCCCAGCGAAATCTGCTCGCCGTTTTTTGCCGTCAATTCAGGTCTCTTTCGCGACCACAGAGATCGGTGCGCCGCGCCCCACACCGAGCCCCTCCGCCGCATTGCTCTCAGCGAGCGCTACCTCGACGACGCCGAAGGAATTAACCAGCGCGAGGTACTCGCCCGGTTTTACGTTGCCATACGTCGTGAGCAGCGGAATCTTCCGCCCCGCGACCTGAACAACAGGCTGACTCAGCGACTCCAGCAAATGCGCGTCGATGTTGCTGATCAGGTTGCCGAACCCGTCCACCGTCATTACGGAACCTGACACCGCATCCGGCCGGACTTCGGGTTCGTCCACCCAGGCCGGGATCCAGGTATCGGTGGCGATGCCTATGGCTACCGGCGTGGTGGTGCCGGCCGCGAGTTCCGCCGCGATCGGGGCGAAAATATCCCGTCCGTGGAAGGTGTTGCTGGGGACCGGGATGTTAAGCCGTTCGAGCGCGCTGAAGTCCAGCCTGAAGATCAGCGCACCATCGGCGTGATCCAGCATGCGGCCGAGCAGGCCGTTGTCGGGGGCCATGAAGTAATGGTGATCGTGCTCGATGATCAGGATGTCGCGCTCGGTGCCGACTCCCGGGTCGACGATCGCGACGTGCACGGTTCCGGGCGGGAAATAGCGGTAGCTGCGTCGGACCCAGAAGCCTGCTTCGGGCGGCCACTGCGCCGGAATCTCGTGGGTCAGGTCGACGACCTGTGCGTCGCGATAGCGCTGCAGGATGACGCCCTTCATGACGCCGACGAAGGGGCCTTTGTGGCCAAAGTCCGTAGTGATCGTGATTACACCGGAAGGCTGCACCTAATCCTCCATGAGCGGCTTGTGGCGCAGGAATGAGCGCCGCGCCCAGTAGATGAATGCAGTATCGATCAGCGCGATGGCGATTTTGAATACGAACTTTGCGAAACCCAGCGCAAGCGCCTTGGCGATGCCAACCTCGTGCGCCCAGATGATCAGGCTGAAGATCGCCGTGTCGAGCATTTGTGACAGGATCGTCGAACCATTGTTGCGCAGCCACAGGTATTTCTCGCCGGTCATCGACTTGATCTTGTGGAATGCCCAGACGTCGAATTTCTGGCTGATCAGGTAAGCCGTCAACGACCCGAAGACCATCAGCGGGGCGAAATTGGCGATGACGACGAACGCATCGTGCAGCGGCTGCGAGAATCCTGCTGCCGCGGAGATGTCCGTTGGCAGGTACATGACGGCGAAGCTCAGCATGAACAGGACGATGACGCTGACCACGAAGCCCATCCAGACCGCCTTGTTGGCCTCTTTCTTGCCGTAGTTCTCGCTGAGCACATCGGTCGCGAAGAAGATGCTCGAGTAGAAGATGACGCCCATCGTCGTCTCGAGGCCGAAGATCACTGTCAGCTTCGGCCCCTGGATGTTGGCGAGGATGATCGCCGTCGATATCGCGACCTGCAGGCCGGCCTTGCCGAACAGGCGGAACAGGATGACCGTGAAGCCGAGATCGATGAACAGCGTCGTGAACCAGAGGATCTCCTGGTTCGCGGCGAAGAACGCGACGATGGGATCCGGGATCATCTACCGGGCGGCCAGCTTGTCGAGGTGCCAGTCCGCGTTGCCGAAAACCTGGCCGATGGCCGTCAGGCGCTTGAAGTAGTGCGCGATATCGAGGTCCCAGGTCACACCCATGCCGCCGTGCAGCTGCACCGCCTCCTGGCCGACCGTTTTCCCGACCGTGCCGACCTGGTACTTGATCGCGCTGA
>JASJCH010000055.1 GCA_030066075.1 Woeseiaceae bacterium | reverse complement strand
GGCAGGTGATGCAAGCCGAGAAGCTGATGCCAGGCCGCTGTGAATAAACCGCCGGCTGGGTCCAGCGTGTGTGCCTGCGCCACGGGAGCGGCCAGGATGGCGAGTGCAAGTAGTCGTTTCATGGCTTTCCCCTATCGAATCTTGACGTTGACGAGTTCTTCACCGTCCGGGTCCGTGACGTGGACTGCGCAGGCGATGCAAGGATCGAAACTGTGAATGGTACGCAGGATTTCGACCGGCTGCTCGGGATCGACCATCTGGTGGCCGGCGAGCGCCGCCTCGTACGGACCTGCCTGTCCTATGGCATCACGCGGCCCGGCGTTCCAGGTGCTCGGCACGACGGCCTGGTAGTTGTCGATCTTGCCGTCCTCGATCACGATCCAGTGGGCGAGGCCACCGCGCGGGGCTTCCATGAAGCCGGCGCCCTTGCAGCTTCTCGGCCACGTTGACGGATCCCACAAGGTCTCGTTGTGCGTCTTCGTATCGCCGGACTTGATGTTGGCGATCAGGTTGTCGTTCCAGACCTGCAGGTTGTCCGCGACGATCTTGGTTTCGAGCGTGCGGGCCGCCGTGCGGCCGAGCGTCGAGAACAGGGCCTCGACCGGAACGTCCAGCGTCTGCAGGGTGTAGTTGACGAGTTCCTGCGTCGGCTCGTGACCCGTGGCGTACATCAGGAGTACGCGCGACAGGCAGCCCACTTCCATGACGTTGCCTTTCCAGCGCGGGCTCTTGAGCCAGGAGTAGCTCTTTTCGACGTCGAGCAGGTCGTACGGTGGTGTCGGCCCATCGTAGTTGAGCGCGGTCTCGCCCTTGTACGGGTGCAGGCCAACTTCCTTGCCGCCTTCGTAGTCGTACCACGAGTGCGCGACAAACTCCTGGATCTGGCTATCGTCGTGCAGGTCGACTTCGTGCACGGTCGACAGGTCGCGATTGAGGATCGCGCCGCGCGGGAACAGGTATGACGACGGGTCGGCGATGCCGTTCTCGGGCAGGTCGCCGTAGCACAGGAAGTTGCCCACGCCTTCGCCCTGCGCGCCCCAGTCCTTGTAGAAGCTGGCGATGGCCAGCGTATCGGGCACGTAAACCTGGTCCACGAACTCGCGCATTTGCGTGATGATGCTCTGCACGGTGGCGAGGCGGGCGGAGTTGATGGCCGAGTCCGAATCGAGATCGATCGGGGACGGCACGCCGCCAACCAGGAAGTGCGGATGCGGGTTCTTGCCGCCGAAGATGGTATGCAGCCTGGCGACGTCCCGCTGCCATGCGAGGGCCTCGAGGTAGTGCGCAACGGCCATCAGGTTGGCTTCGGGCGGCAGCTTGTAGGCCGGGTGGCCCCAATAGGCCTTGGCGAAGATGCCGAGCTGGCCGGCCTCGACAAAGTCCTTCACCTTCTTCTGCATGTCGGCGAAGTAGCCCGGCGAACTCTTCGGATAATTGCTGATGCTCTGCGCCAGCGCCGACGTGGCGGCCGGGTCGGCCGACAGCGCCGAGACGACGTCCACCCAGTCGAGCGCGTGCAAGTGATAGAAGTGCATCACGTGGTCATGCACATACTGCGCGCCGATCATCAGGTTCCGAATCAGCTGGGCGTTCTTCGGGATTTCGTAATTGAGCGCGTCCTCCACCGCGCGCACGGACGCAATGCCGTGCACCAGTGTGCAAACGCCGCAAATGCGCTGGGCAAAGGCCCAGGCGTCGCGGGGGTCGCGGCCGCGCAGGATGATTTCAATGCCGCGCACCATCGTGCCCGAAGAATAAGCCTGGGCAATCCGGTCGCCATCCATCTGCGCTTCGATCCGCAGGTGACCCTCGATTCTTGTAATAGGATCTACAACTACACGGTCATTCATGATGGTTCCTACCTGTTCTAGTCAGCCATGTTGGCTGCAACGGTCTCTACCAAACTCTTGATAGGCATCTGCCAGTTGGTTTTGTCTGCTCCAACATGCAGGTTGAAGCGGCAACTGGCGCACGCGGTCACGACCCCGTCAGCCTCGGTGTCGTCGAACTGGTTCTTCTTGAGTTCGAAGACTCTGTGGCGCAGCTCGGAACCGGTGCTCAGGACGTACTCGCCGCAACCGCCGCCGCAGCAGTAGTTCTCCCGGCCGGTCGGTTCGGTCTCGCGAACGTCGAAGCCCATCGATTTCAGGATCTCTCGCGGCTGCTCGATGAGACCGCCTTTGCGGCTCAAGCGGCACGGGTCGAGATACGTTACGGAAGCTCCGTTGTCCTGCTTCTTGAGCGCGATGCGGCCATCGGCCTGGGCCTGCTGGATAAACTCGATAATGGACACCACGTCGAAGGGCAGCCTTTCGCCCACGGTGTTGGCGCCGAGCCACCGCAGCGTCTGGTAGCCATGGCCGGTCTCGCCCACAACGACGGTCTTGATGCCTTTCTCCTTCGCCTTGTCCACAATGCGTTTCGTGGCGACGCGCATCGCGGCAGTGTCACCGGCTACGTAGCCGATATTGGCGGCCTCGAAGGCGTCCGGGTACATGGTCCAGTTGGCGCCGGCTTTGGTCAGGATGCTGGCGCACGCGCCGAGCTGGCTCGGGAACATCCGCAGCTCGGTCACGGTCGTCAGCAGCATCGTGTCCGCACCGTCCTTGTCGATCGGCACGGTCACGCCCTGCTCGTTGAGCTTGGCGATTTCCTGCCGCAAGCGCTGGCCATCGACACCCACAATCGAGTTTTTCTGCTGCTGCTCGTCTTTCATGCGTTGCAGACGCGGCGGCATGAGGTCGGCGGCGCCGATGCCCTCGCGAACGATACGGATCAACGAGGAGATGTTGACGCCCATCGGGCAGATCATGTCGCAGCGGGCGCAGCCGGTGCAGGCGTCGAAAACGTAGTGGCGCCATTCGCGCAGGTCGTCGATTGTGATGTCCGGCGTAAACGGTCGGTACAGGAAGCGCATCGGGCTGAGTTGGCGCCGATAGACCCGGCGCAGCAGGCGATACTTGTGTACCGGCGCGTAGCGCTCGTCTTGCGTCGTCTCATAGAACGGGCAAGCCTCGGCGCACATGCCGCAGTGCAGACACGTATCCAGGTCAACGGCCTTGCGCCCGTCCAGCTTCCTCAGGAAAGCTCTCTTGGCGCGAGCTACGCGTTCCTCGTCTGAAAGGCCCAGTCGTTCGACGGTCGGCTCGAGATTTTCGATTGCAGCTTCGAGTTCGTGTACGGAAGTTGATTCGACATTCATGCCTTCACTCCCCTGTGTCCGAAGAACGTTCCGCTCTGGTATCGAGACGGGAACGTCATAAACGCGTGCATCAGCTTGCTGAACGGGTACCAGATCAGCATCAGTTCCACGGCGAGCAGGTGCAGGGCGAGCATTGTTTCGTAGCGTCCGCCGATGTGGGCGAACGCAGCCAGCCCGGTGATCAGCGGCAGCAGTACCACCACGATGCTGATGTAGTCATCGATGGTCGATATCAGGCGCTGCACCGGGTGCACCACGCGGCGAATCAGCAGCGCAATCAGCAGTGCCGTCGCGACCGCGCCCGAGAACAGGATGATCGTGTTCGGCAGGTGTGGCCAGGAAAAGCCGAAGATCGACTCGAAGAACAGGATATGAGGTGCGAAGAACAGCACCGAGACAAACAGTGCAATGTGCCACGCATATCCGGAGATGTGCTGGAAGCGAATCTTGTCTTCAAACGCTTCGGCTGGCGTCGAACGGGTCAGGCAGGCGCGCAGGCCGTCACGAATGTAATGATTGCGACGGAACTTCGAGAGATCCTTGGTGCCGAGCAGGTACATGGCGCCAACGATGCGCCAGAGTACGCCAAGGCAAAAGATCCAGAGGGCCCACTGCAGCCCGGGGCCTCGGGCAAAATCGAGAAGTGTCATATTTTCCATGATCAAGCCTCCTCTTCAGCCATTGCTTTGCGTTTGCGCGCTCGCGCACGAATCGCGGAGCCGGCGCCGAGTGCAGCACCGACGGCTGCTGCGCCGAGCAGGGCTTCGCGTGAGCCCCAGTCACCGGTTGACAGCGCGTCATAGAAGCCGCCCTTGTCCCAGAACCGCGGCTCGGAGCAGGCGATGCAGCCGTGCCCGGCCTGGATCGGGAAGCCCATGCCCTGGTTCCACTTGACGGTCGCGCAGGCGTTGTAAGTGATCGGGCCCTTGCAACCGAGCTTGTACAGGCACCAGCCCTTGCGAGCGCCTTCGTCGTCGAAGGTCTCGGCAAACTCGCCACGCTCGTAGAACGGCCGGCGGTAGCAGCGGTCGTGGATGTTCTGGCCGAAGAACGCCGTCGGGCGGCCCAGCGCATCGAGTTCCGGAATCGTGCCGAAGGTCAGGAAGTGCGCGAGTACGCCCGTGATAACGACCGGAATCGGCGGACAACCGGAGACGTTGATGATCGGCTTGTCGGTAATGATGTCGGAAACCGCAACCGCGCCCGTCGGGTTGGGTTCTGCGCCCGGCAGGCCGCCGTAAGCGGCGCAGGTGCCAACTGCGACAATGGCGAAGCAGTCTTTCGCCGAGTGCTTCAGCATGTCGAGGTTGCTGATGCCGGCGATCGTCGAATAGGCCGGATTGTCGACAGGAATCGAGCCGTCAACGACGAGGATGTACTCACCCTTGTTTTCTTCCTGTGCCGCTTCACGGGCGGCTTCGGCGCCGTGGCCGGCGGCTGCCTGCAGCGTGTGATGGTAGTCGAGCGAGATAGCGTCGAAGATCAGCGACTCAACGGTCGGCGAGTGCGACCGGGTCAGCGACTCGGTGCATCCGGTACATTCCTGGAAGGACAACCAGATGACCGACGGCCGACGTGCGGCCGCAAGCGCTTCGGCAACCTGCGCCACCGCGGATGGCGGCAATGCCATCAGCGACGCGGTTGCCGAGCAGAATTTCAGGAAGCCTCGACGTGATACGCCCTGCGAACGCAGGTATTCGCCCAGATTTTGATCTTTTCGCATCGTTCTGCCTCCTAGGAGCCGAGTTCGTTTTCCAGCCGGTCGATGCCCGCATCGATATCTTCCGGTTGCGATCTCAGCAGTTCGGGTATGAAGGTCACCTCGATAAAGCGAGCGACCACGGCGTCGTCAACATTCTTGTGTGTTATCAGCCAGACGCCGGGGTACGAGGTCTCCTGGATCAGCGTTGGGCCGAGTGCATCCACTTCGGCGCGGACCTCGCCGGTGCCCAGGGTTGCTTCGATACGCTCTTCCTCGCCGGGTGCGAGCGGCAGGCTCTTGAGGTCGATCGAGGTGCCTTCCTCGCCGCCTGTCAGACGTTTCAGAGCGTGACGAATTTCATGCAGAAGCGGCGCAACATTGCCGGTCGCCACTTCGGTCGTAACTGGAATGGTGTCTAGGGAGCTCATTGGTTCACGGCCCTCGGGTAGTCAGTGCGGCGCCACTTGTGGACCAGGGCGGCGGCGTTGGCGGCGGCCCTGGGCAACGAGCGGCGTACGGTTTCGCTCGGGGCCTCACCCCAGCCGAGCGTGTCGGGTTGTATGCCGATCAGCGCGTAACGTTCGGGCAGGTAGCCCTCGAGACGCGCGATATCCATCAGGTCCGCGAAGCCGACTTCGTGGACGCTGCCTTTGCCGGAGCGCAGAAACTCGTCGACGTCGTCGTTCTCGAGAACCCTGATGCCGCCGGGCGTAATGCCCAGCTGGGCGGCGTCGAATACGATCATGTGGTCGGCGTCGGCGATTTCGGAGGCCAGCGTGAAGCTCAGCGTGCCCGCGTCGATGTAGCGGACGTCGTGGAGGTCGTAGTGTTTTTTGAGGTAGCGCATGGCATGAACGCCTGCGCCTTCGTCGGCAAGGAGCACGTTTCCGACTCCCAGTACGAGGGTACTGGTCACCGTCTGCTCCAATGCAGCTTGTCGGGCATTGTTATACCTCTCGGGCCCTGAGAGTCAGCAAATACACCGCCGCGTCCCGGGGCTCCCCCCAACTAAGCAGGGTAGGGATATATTCGAAGTCGCTGAATAAGCGAAATTACCTACCGTGTTTCGTTTCCACTGACATTTTTGGCGTAAATACTTGTTGCTGATGCCCGGGCCGCCTGTCTATGCTGTTGCGCATGTGTCTCGCCGTTCCCATGCAGATCGAGTCTATCGACGGTTTCATGTGCCGCTGCGTAGCGCGCGGCATCGAGCGCGAGGTCAGCCTGTTCATGCTGCAGGGCGAGGAATTGACGCCGGGCGACCACATACTGGTGCACGTCGGTTACGCCATCCAGAAGGTGTCGGCCGAAGAGGCCGCGGACACCTGGGACCTGCTGGACGAGGTACTGGAAGCTGATGCATGAGCTGTCCCTGTGCGAGGCGCTGATCGACCAGGTGACGACGATAGCCCGGGAACAGAGGGTATCCAGCGTGTCTGATATCTATGTGCGCGTGGGGCCGCTGTCGGGGGTGGAGGGGCCGCTGATGCGAAACGCGTTTCCGATCGCCGCCGCCGGCACCGTGGCCGACCAGGCGACGCTGCACCTGGAGGATGCCGGAATCCGGGTTCGCTGCGAAGAATGCGGCGCCGAGTCCGACGCGAAGATGAACAACCTGGTCTGCGCCGCGTGTGGCGACTGGCGTACGACCCTGATTAGCGGCGACGAGCTGATCCTGCAGCGCGTCGTCATGGGAGAAGCCCGTGTGTGAAACCTGTGGATGCAACGTGACGCCGGCGGCCGACGAGCATGCCGTCGAAGTCCTCAAAGGTCTGTTAGACGCCAACGACCATGAGGCGCTGCACAATCGCGAGCACTTCGAGCGCCACAACGTGCTGGCCGTCAATCTCATGTCGTCGCCCGGCGCCGGCAAGACCGCGCTGCTCGAGGCGACGATCGAGGCCCTCGGCAAGGACCTGAACATTGCCGTTGTAGAGGGTGACCTCGAGACCGAGAATGACGCCGAGCGCATCCGCGCCAAGGGCGTACCCGCGATCCAGATCACAACCGGCAGCGCCTGCCATCTGGACGCGCACATGGTTCACGATGCGCTGCACGAACTCGAGCTCGACGACGTCGACGTGCTGTTTATCGAGAACGTTGGCAACCTGGTTTGCCCGGCCAGCTTCGACCTCGGCCAGCACATCAACGTGGCGCTGTTGTCGACGCCGGAAGGCGACGACAAGCCCGCCAAGTACCCGGTCATGTTCCGGGCCGCCGACCTGGTCCTGGTGACCAAGTCGGACCTGCTCGAGGTGCTCGGTGACTTTAGTCCCGATGCGGCCGAGCGCTGCGTGCGCCAGATCGCCAACCCGGCGCCGGTGCTCAAAGTCTCGGCCAAGACCGGGCTCGGCATGGACGGTTGGCTGGACTGGATACGCCGCGAGGCGGGCAGTCGGGAATGAGTCGTAGCGCCGAACAATGGCTGCAGGCGCTGCGGGACCTCGGCGTCGACAAGCCCGTTCGGATCATGAATGTCTGCGGCGGGCACGAACGCTCCATCTCCATGGCCGGCTTGCGGACCGCCATCCCCGACAACATCGAGCTAGTGCCCGGCCCCGGGTGCCCGGTGTGCATCTGTCCCGAGGAAGACGTCTTCGAGGCGATCCAGCTGGCGCTGCACGAAGATGTCATCCTGGTCGCCTTCGGCGACATGCTGCGCGTGCCGGTCAACGTGCCGAAGCGCGAGCCGCGCTCTCTCGAGCAGGCGAAGGCCGCCGGCGCGGATATCCGGCCCATTGCCTCGCCGACCGAAGCGGTGAAGATCGCCAATGACAACCCGGATCGGCCGGTCGTGTTTTTCGCCGCGGGCTTCGAGACCACGACGGCGCCGGTTGCGGCGATGCTGGCCGAAGGCGTGCCGGACAACCTGCTCGTGCTGCTGTCGGGTCGACTGACCTGGCCCGCGGTTGCGATGCTGCTCGACTCCGAGGCGCCGGGCTTCGACGCGCTGATCGCGCCGGGACATGTATCCACGGTCATGGGCCCCGAGGACTGGGAATTCGTCGTCGAAAAACATGGCATCCCGGCCGCCGTGGCCGGATTCCGTCCCGATACGCTGTTGCAGGCGATGTACTCGGTGCTGCGGCAGTTGCGCGACGGGCGCTGCTTCCTCGACAACTGCTACCCGGAAGTCGTGCGCCCGGGCGGCAACGCCGCGGCGCGGCGTCAGCTGGACGAGGTCATGGAGGTTGTCGACTCGAACTGGCGCGGTGTCGGCGTCATCCCGGATTCCGGTTACGAGCTGCGCGAGGCTTACCGCCAGCACGATGCGCGGCAGCATTTCCAGTCTTACGCCGACGAGTCGCGCAAGCGAGTCGGCGAGATGCCACCCGGCTGCGATTGCGCGCGCGTCGTGCTCGGCAAGATCTATCCCAACCAGTGCCGCCTGTATGGTGCGGCCTGCACGCCGCGAAAGCCGATCGGCCCCTGCATGGTGTCCGACGAGGGCGCATGCAGGATCTGGTGGGCTTCCGGGTATCGCGACAATGAATGGGAAGGCGGGAAAGAGTCCGTTGGCTGAGGTCGCCCGTAACGTCGTCGACGGCCTGGAGCGCACCGAACGCATCATGCTGTCGGGGCACGTGCAGGGCGTCGGCTTCCGGCCGTTCGTCTATCGCCTGGCGAAACAGCACGGCCTGACCGGCCATGTTCGCAACCGGCTGGGCGAGGTCGAGATTGTGGCGTCGGGTCCGGCGTCTGAACTGCTGCGCTTCGAGCAGGACCTCATCGACCGCTCGCCGCCGCTCTCCAGGCCCAGCCTCGACTCGGTCGACGTCATCGAGTACCAGCACTTCGATGCGTTCGAGATCAGCGAGAGTTCGGCAGGCGAGGCCCCGCGCATCTTCGTGCCGCAGGATTTCTTCATGTGCGACGAGTGCCGGACGGAACTCGACGACCCCGCAGATCGCCGCTACCGCTATCCCTTCATCAACTGCACACAGTGCGGGCCGCGTTACACGCTGATCGAGGCGCTGCCTTACGACCGGCCGAATACGAGCATGGCCGGCTTCCCGCTGTGCCCGGATTGCGACGCGGAGTACCGCGACCCGGCGGACCGGCGGTTTCACGCTGAACCCGTCGCTTGCCCGACCTGCGGACCGCAGCTCGAGTTCCACGACAAGAAAGCAGGCGTCGTTGCCGCAACCGACGCTGCCCTCGGGGCCGCGCTCGAGAAGCTGCACCATGGCCACATCATCGCGGTTAAAGGCATCGGCGGTTACCACCTGATGTGCGACGCCCGCGACTACACGGTCGTGGACGAACTGCGCTGGCGCAAACACCGGCCGGCCAAGCCGCTGGCGGTGATGTTCCCGCTCGAGGGCGAGGACGGACTGGACCGTGTCCGGCAGTATGCCGACCTGTCCACCGCGGAGGCGGCCCTGCTCAAAAGCCCGGCCCGGCCGATCGTGCTCGTTGCCAAGAACGGCAACAACGACCTGGCGCGCAACGTGGCTCCGGGCCTCGGCGAGTTCGGCGTGTTCCTGCCTTACAGCCCGCTGCACGCCCTGCTGCTCGACAGTTTCGACGCGCCGCTCGTCGCGACCTCGGCAAATATCAGCGGCGAACCGGTGTTGACCGACAATGACGAAGTCGAGGCACGCATCGCCAACGTCGTGGACTCCTTTCTGCATCACAACAGGCCGATCGTGCGCCCGGCCGACGACCCTGTTTATCGCCGCGTCGGCGGCGGCATGCGGCCACTGCGCATTGGTCGCGGCTGCGCTCCGGTCGAGCTGGAGCTGCCGCACCGGCAACGCGTGCCGACCCTTGCCGTTGGCGGACACATGAAGGGCACGCTAGCGCTGAGCTGGGATGACCGCGTGGTCGTCTCGCCGCACATCGGCGAGATGGACAGCCCGCGCAGCCTCAAGGTTTTCGAGCAGGTTGCGAGCGACCTGCAGGGACTCTACGGTGTCACCGCGAAGCGCATCGTGTGTGACGCGCATCCCGGCTACACGACGCACCGCTGGGCGCGCAACCAGGAACTGCCTGTCGTAACGGTCTGGCACCACGCGGCGCACGCGAGCGCGCTCGCCGCCGAGCTCGGCAGCGACGAACGCCAGCTCGTCTTTACCTGGGACGGCGTCGGCCTCGGCGAGGATGGCACGCTCTGGGGTGGTGAAGCATTGTTAGGTCGGCCCGGCGACTGGCGGCGGGTTTGCAGCCTGCAAACGTTTCGTCTGCCGGGCGGCGACAAGGCCGGGCGCGAGCCCTGGCGCAGTGCCGCGGCGATGCACTGGGCCTGCGGCAAGCCGTGGGCCGACTGCCCGGACAGCGACGGCCTGGCTTACACGGCATGGCAGAAGAACCTCAATTGTGTCGAAACTAGCGCGGTCGGCCGGGTGTTCGATGCGGCGGCAGCCCTGGTCCTTGGCAGGACACACGTGAGCTTCGAGGCCGAGGGACCCATGCATCTCGAGGCGATATGCCAGGCAAGCGCCGCACCCATCGGCATGCCGCTGGAGAAAGACGACACCGGGACCTGGCGCGCCGACTGGCGGCCGCTGCTCGATATGCTCGGCGACGACAACCAAAGCGCCGCATTGCGCGCCGAAGTTTTTCACTCGAGCATGGCGCAGCTGGTGCTCGATCAGGCACGAGCCGTTCGCGACGAGCACGGCGTCTCGGTCGTTGGGCTGAGCGGCGGCGTGTTCCAGAATCGCGTGTTGACCGACGGGGCTATCGAGCTGCTGCGCGGCGACGGTTTCGAGGTTCTCTTGCCCAGTATTCTGCCCGTCAACGATGCGGGTCTGAGTTACGGCCAGGCTGCGGAGATGGCCGCCAGGGACAGCCGGGGTTAGGAGTGGACGACGATCGTATTTCCCTGGCGCACGGTAACGGCGGCCGCTTTATGCGCGAACTTATCGAGGAGGTGTTCGCGCGGCATCTCGGCGCCGACCAGCTTGACGTGCTCGCCGACGCCGCCCCGATCGAGCTGGACGGCGGGGACGTGTTGATCACGACCGACGGTTTCACCGTGCAGCCGCTCGAGTTCCCGGGCGGAGACATCGGCGGCCTGGCCGTGCACGGTACGACCAACGACCTCGCCGTGGCCGGAGCGAAGCCGCTTTATCTCACTCTCAATGCCTTCATCGAGGAAGGACTCGAGATTGAACTGCTGGACCGCATCGTCGCGAGTCTTGCCGGCGCGGCTCGCGAGGCGGGCGTGCAGGTGAAAGCCGGTGACACGAAGGTGCTGCGGCGCGGCGAGGGCGGCGGCATTTACCTCGCAACCACGGGCGTCGGCGTACGTCTGCCGGGCGTCAAGCCGTCGATACACAATATTCGCGACGGCGATGTCGCGTTGATCAGCGGCTCGGTCGGTGACCACGGCACGGCGGTGATGCTGGCGCGCGAAGACTTCGGCCTGAAAGGCGATGTGATGTCCGACGCCGGACCGGTGATGGAGTTAACCGAGGCGCTGATGCCGTTCGACGGCCTGCGCTTCATGCGCGACCCGACGCGCGGCGGCATCGCCTCGATCGCCAACGAGATTGTCCGTGCGACCGGCCTTGGCGTCAGGCTCGAAGCGACGATTCCGGTCAAGGAACCGGTGCAGGCGGTCTGCGACATGTTGGGCTACGACCCTTACTACCTTGCTTGCGAAGGTCGCGTATTCGCGGTGATCGATGCTGACCAGGCCGACGCTGCGCTCGCCGCATGGCGGGCGCTGCGCTCGGGCAAGGACGCGGCCCGCGCGGGTCGTATCAGCTCCGCCGACCAGCGCGTCATTCTCGAGACGCCGCTCGGCGGCGAACGCTTCCTCGAAGAACTGGAAGACGACCCCCTGCCGCGCATCTGCTAGGCCTAATGCGCTGATTTTTCGGCTAAATCCGCCGAGTCCCGATGATCACATTTCCGCACCAGGTCACAGTTCCGGACGAGAGCCATTGGTACTCTGGATCGATCGCCGTCTGGGGAGGGGATACATGCATATCATCCTGGGTGCACTGGGGTCGATTCTGACCATCCTGTATATGCTGGATCGACTCGGTATCGATCTCGGCGGCATGAACCCTTTCTACTGGTACCGGCGTCGCGCCTTCGCGAAAAAGTACGGAGCGGATCCCATCTTCTCAGTGGAGGATCCGATGCACATCGCGTCGCTGCTGGTCATAGGCGCCGCCAAGCTGGAGGGCGACCTGACGGCGCGGCAAAAGGAGACGGCGCAAAGACTGTTCGAATCCGAGTTCTCGCTGAATGAGAAAGAGGCGTTGCAGCTGTTCGGCTCTGCGGCACACCTGCTGGCTGCGCCGCAGCTGCTCGACGACCAGCTCACAAAGCTGGTAGCGCGCAGCGGCGATCGGTTCTCGCCGGAACAGTCGCAGTCTCTGCTGGCGATGATGGAAGAAGTCGCGTCGGCTGACGGCGGTCTTAGCGCATCACAGCAGGAATTCATCGGCCGGGTACGCAGCGACTTTCCGTCCGCGGCGAAACCCGAGGGCACCTGGGCCTGAGCAATCGCGGGGCATCCTGATCGGGATGCTATCCTTTGTCGCGAATCTCTTGCGGAGGGGCGCACATGCAGTTTGTTTCCGGCACCCTGGGGCAGTTCCTGTAATTGAACTCCGCCATTCTCGAAATCACCTGGTTCGGTTTGCTGATTGCGTTCGTGCCGACGGCTGTCGTCATCGCGATCATGGTGGCCTGGCGATCGATCGTCGGTACGGCGGTCTACGCGACCGTGCGTATGCTGGTGCAGTTGTTGCTGATCGGCTATGTGCTCATTTACATCTTCGAAACCGACAACTGGCTGGTGATCGTGGCCGTGTTGCTCGTGATGCTCACCGTATCGAGCTGGATCGCAACGCGCACGCTGGAGCAACGAACTCGCGCGGATTACCTCAAGGCCCTGGCGGCCATTGCGCTGGGCGGCGTGCTGACGCTAACGATCGTCACTGAGTTCGTCATCGGTGTAGAGCCCTGGTTCAGTCCCCGTTACGTGGTGCCGCTCGCAGGCATGATTTTCGCCGGTTCGATGAACGCGGTCAGTCTCGCGGCGGACCGCTATGAGGCGGAGATGTCGCGCGGCAGTAGTTACCCGGAAGCGCGACGCACGGCGTTGCAGACCGCGCTGATACCGATCATCAACTCGCTATTTGCTGTTGGCGTCGTGGCGCTTCCCGGCATGATGACCGGGCAGATCCTGTCCGGGGTGTCGCCGCTGGTTGCGGCCAAGTACCAGATCGTGGTCATGACCATGCTGTTCGGCGCCTCGGGAATCTCTGCCGCCGTGTACCTCGTACTCCAGCGCCCGGACTAGCGGCGCGTTGCTTTCGATCGTCGACTCCACGTTTATCGCTGTTGTCGCGGGCAGTTTCGCGGCGGCCGTAGCCAACGCGATGTTCTCGGCGGGCGGTGCGCTGATCGTGCTGGCTGTGACGAGCACCGTGCTGCCGATCCAGGCCATCGTGCCGATCCACTCGACGCTGCTGATCGGCTCCACGGCCACGCGCATCGTGTTTTTCTGGCGGTTCATCGAGTGGAAGATCGTGTGGCCGTTCATCGTTGGTAGCCTCGTGGGCGCCCGGGG
>JASJCH010000054.1 GCA_030066075.1 Woeseiaceae bacterium | reverse complement strand
CGGAGACAGCAGCGATGCTAGCACGTTAGCGCCATTCGCGGATTTGCCGTGGGTCCGCTACTATGCTGTGCAAACTCGAATCGAGGATATCCCCGTGAAAACGAATAAGAACACCTGGGGTATGCGTTCGTTACTGTTGGCTTTGCTGGCGCTGCCAGTCGCAAGCGCGATCGGCGACTGGGCCGTGCCCGATGAGCTGCAGCCGCAAGTCGATGCTCTAAACGACGCGCAGCGCGCCTTCATCACGTCCGGCGCGGCCATCGACATCATTCCCGAGCGCCAGCTCGTGCACGAGCTTGAAACGCGCGACGCACGGAGCATGGCGAAGCTTCTTGACGACCTCATTGCCGTCGCCGGGCAGATGGGCTACTCGCCCGAACGCGACATGGGCGCCGCGCCGCTCAATCTCACGAGCAAGAACTGGGTATGGGCAACGCCCACGCCGGCCGCCCTGCGCGAGACGGAGCGTGAACCGGGTCCGTTCAGCGTGCACCCCTATCTCTACCCGAAATCGGGCGTGCCAACCTTCGGCGGCGCCAAGGTTGCCGTCTGGCCTGAGGATCTTGTGGCCGGAAACGTGGATGTAGCGATTATGGGCGTGCCCAGCGATATGGGCAGTGGCAACCGCGATGCAGCCTGGGCTCCCGACGAGATGCGGGCGCTCGACACGATCGCGACACCGGATGTCCAGTCGCTCGTCAAGCCATTCGAGACCTTGTTGGTGGTCGACTACGGCAACGTCTACGTCGACAAGATGAGTGTCGAACGTACGATCGATCACGTGTCGGACATCGTAGCGGAAACGGCGGCGGCCGGCGCGACTCCAATGGTGGTCGGCGGAGACACCTCGATGCTCTACCCGGGCGTACGGGGCGTCGCACGACAATACGGCAACGGGTCTTTCGGCCTGCTGCACTTCAGCGCGCATCCCGATGCCGAACGCGTCGGCGACCACACAATCTCGGATCGCCAGGCCGTCTTCCGGTTGCTCGATGACGGCATCGTCAACGGCGAGGATACGATCCAGGTCGGCCTGCGCGGCCGGGACGTGGACGCCGACACGCTGCGCTGGCTGCGCAGCCAGGGCGTGCGCTACCACACGATGGCCGAGATTCGGCAGCGCGGCTTCGAGAATGTGCTCAAGCGTGTACAGCGCGAGATCGACCGCGGTCCGGATGCCTACTTCGTATCCATCGACGTGAGCGCACTGGCGCCGGCCGAGATGATCGCCGCCGGACGCGTCGAGGCTAATGGCCTCGGCATCGACCAGGTCACGAGGTCAATCCGGTACGTCTGTGCGGCGAAAGACATCGTCGGCTTCGAGGTAACCGACCTCGCCCCGTTGATGGACCTGTCGGACCTGTCCGTGCTGCACGCCAACGCCGTACTCAATGCCTGCCTGGTCGGAATGGCGGTTCGCAAGGCCGGGCTCGATCCAGACTACGTGCACCCTCTCGCACTTGATCACGGCCAGCGCTAGGGGAGTAGCGAGATGATGACCAAGAAGAATATCGCACCGCTCGCCCTGGTCCTTGCCGGCGCTATCGCTCTTGCGCAGGACGAGCCGGAAACGCCGGAGCACGTCGTTGGCGAAGCCCCCTACCCGTTCGATACCGTCGACCCGCGCGTCGAGGAAAAGGAGCCCATTGAGCTTCCGGACAGCGTGGCAGAGAAACTCGGGCTGCTGACCAACGAGGAGATTGCCTTTCTCGAAAGCGGTGATGCGCGCCGCTTTGCCGGCCCCCTGGAAGACACGGTGGAGGCCCTGGAAGAACGTTCGCCGGAAGAAGTGAAAGAATGGGTGGGTGCGATGCAGCAGGTCTTATCATTGCTGCGCTACGACGAGGGTGTCGATTCACCTAACATCCCGTTCAAAACCGACTCACCGCAATTCAACGCCTGGAAAGCGCACCGGCCACGCTCTATGGACCCGAAACGCGAGTACGGTCCGGTGACGTTAGGCCGCTATGACGGCTACGGCGGTCCGCCGACATTCGGCAACCACCCGCTTGCGCTTACCAAGGAAGACCTCGTTGCCGGTGAGGTGGACATAGCTATCGTCGGCGCTCCGCTCAACATGGGCTCTGGCTGGCGGGATTCGGGCAAGCGTGCCACGACGTACATGCGGCTATTTGGCTGGCCGATGGGCGATAACGACCAGTATGTGCAGGTGAATGCCGGCGATACGCTGACGATCGTCGACTACGGTGATATTGCTATCGACAACGACAGCACGGAACGCTCGATGCAGCACGTGCGCGACGTCGTGCGCGAAATCATCGAGGCCGAAGCGATTCCCATCATCATTGGCGGCGACCATTCACTGGAATACCCGAACGTCGCGGCACTCGCGGACGTGTACGGCAAGGAAAAAGTCTCAGTCATTCACTTTGACTCGCACTATGACGCCTGGTGGGGCGGCGCCCACCTGATCAGCCACGGCCTGCCGGTGTACCGCCTGATCAACGAGGGGCACGTGCGGGCAGCGGACTACATCCAGGTCGGGCTGCGTTCCAGCGGTCCCGGCAAATCAGCGTTCGAGTGGATGCGCGAACAGGGCATGCGCTACCACACGATGGCCGAGGTCGAACGACGCGGCTGGGATGCGGTGCTCGAGCGTATCGTAGCCGAGGCCAGCGAGGAGGGCCGCAAGATTCACATCTCCTTCGACATCGATGTTCTCGACCCGGCGTTTGCGACCGCCACCGGCACGCCCGTATCGGGCGGTCTTAATATGCGCGAGGCGATTACGATCGTCCGGCGGCTGTGCTCCGAGGCCAATGTCGTCGGCTTCGATCTCGTCGAATACCACCCGTCGCTCGACCCCACCTACAAGAGCGCTCTCAACAGCGCCTTCATCGTCAAAGCGTGTCTCACCGGCCTCGCGATGCGTGAAGAAGAGAAGACCGCGGAGCATTACCTGAGCCCGCTATCGTCCGAGCACGCTATCGACGACTATTACGGCGACCAGCAGGAATACCTCGACGCAACCAGGATCGAGGAAGAGGAAGAAGAGAAGAAAAAGCAGGAACGCCGCGAACGCGAGGACTAGTCGCGTTCGCGATTGTGCATTCCTACCAGCCCTGGAAGAAGCTGCCGTCGGCGAAGTCCCAGAGCAGCGTCACGTAGTAGCGCTGGTCCCAGGTCTGGTCGGACAGCGGCAACTCGACGCCGAGGTTCAGTGCCACGTGACCGCCGCGCGTAAGCCCGATTCGGACCTGCGGCATTGCCGTCCACTCGAGATCGCCGTTCGACGAGCGGAACGGGTTCGTGGCGACAACCTCCAGCGCCGGGAATACCCGTCGCGGCCATGGCGAATGCACCCAGTGGACGATGCCCGCCAGCTCGGCCTCACCGTCGCTTGCACCTTCGAACGGGAATTTGAGCCGCAGGCTGCTCTGGATAATCCACGTTGGGGACAGCTCCCGGCCATAGGCCAGGTAGGTCACCAGCTCGCCGTCGCCGTCGGCCTCGATCGGAATCGCGACGACGGCCGCGGCCGACAGGACGTGCGACGTGCTGAATGACAGCGCCTGCTTGTAGCCGATCTCCGCTTCGGAGAGTTCACTTTCCGAGCCTACGCGCTCGTGCACGAATTCGAGGATGCCCTGCCCGGCTTTGCCGAAGCGTTTCTCGAACTCCAGGACCTGCTTGTACTCGCTGTCGCCGTCCTGGTCCGTGTAGCGGCCTGAGTAGACAATTTCGTCTTCCGGGTACGCCTTCTTGGTGCGTACGGGCAGGAAGAGATTCATCTCGCCCGGCGGGAAGCCGCTGGTGTCGACGACCGACTTCAGGAATGCCGTGACGTCGCTGATCTGCTCGTCGTTCAGCACCTCGCCCTGGGCCGGCATCTGCTCGGCAAGTCCCAACGCATGGCCGCCGTACTTGATGACCATTTCCCAGTCTCCCGCGGGCTCGCGGCTGTTGAACAGCGGATCCGAGAAATCCGCCGGCTCGACCCCGAGACCCTTGATAACCGGACTGGAGACATCCAGCCGCCCACCGGCGCCGTGGCAGGTCACACAATAGGTGTCGTAGATTTGCCGCCCGTTATCGATATTCGCGGCGGCTACCGGAAAGGCGAATGCCAGAATCATCGCACCGGCCAGCAGCCAGGCGATTCGAAAGTCCTTGTTCACGGCGATCTCCAGGATCAAGCCCCCAGAGCTTGATTGTGTCAGCGCTTTTCGGGCCAACAACCGTGGTTTACCGAAACGCGCTACTTGCTACCGCACTTGATCTCGAGTTCGGCGAAGTCGTAGAGGTAGGCCGGCGCTTCGGAGGCTTTCCTGCCGATGTTACCGTTGCCTTCGGTCCCCGAGCGCATCCAGGCGCCGTACCTGGTCTCGCCGCCGACGATATACACGGGTCGCACCGACCATCGATAGGTCTGACAGGCCTTGAGCGGCGCACTCACGGTATGACTCGTATCGGGCACCTGCCTCGCGCGGTAGACGGGTCGTTGCAGGTCGTAGATTTCCACATCGTAGTAGATGTTCGACTCATCGATACCAGTGGCCCAGGCCGGATTGCCATCATCGGCCGGCAGCTCGAACTCCCAGGCCAGCGTGGGGCTGAGTTTCTTGCTGCTGCCCTCCCAGGGATCGCGCTTGCTGACACTCACAGTCTTCGACTTGACCGGCCGCAGGCTCTCGGCGACACCGGCAGAGCCGTAGACGCGATCGGCGATTTCGCGGCCCACGTAATGGCGCGCGAAGTTGGCGTAGTTGCGCCAGGCAGCGTTGTCGTCCTCGGTCCAGTTGCGCAACGTATCGCGGTCCTGGTATTCGACCGTGGTCTCGTAGACGTCCTTGTCGTAGCCGTGCCGGTGCATCGTCGCGTTGACCGAGGCCGTGATGATCGCCTCGTCTTCCTCGACGTCGATCAGCAGCTGCTCGACGCTAACGTAGAGAATCGCATCGGCATCCTCGGGCACGGCCGTTTCGCGCGCGAACACCTGCGGGTCGAGCTTGGGCATCGTCCTGATCTCGCTGTAGACGTCGGACGCGATCTTGTCGTCGATGATCTGCTGGCTGGACGCGTCGGCGAGGTCCTCGGTCAGCGCGTCGCGAAACTCCTGGATTTCTTCCTGGGTGGCGCCCGCGATGCCGCCCGCGATCATCGCCGGGATTTGCAGCATCGGAATAGGAATACTCACATTGACCGGCCCGGCCTGTGTCGACATCGAGCCCATGCCCGCGCCGTAAACGATGCCGCCGTCGAGGCCGAGCGTTTCCTGGTCGTAGTCGCCGCCAATCTCCTCGTTGGTGGGACTGTCGCCGGGTTTCACGACGACCTTGCGCAGCGAGTCGCGCAGGCCGTCGTCCATGGGTTCCGCCGGCCGGAATTCGGGCGTCGGCAGGGCCTGACCGCTCGCTACCGAGCTTGCCGCAAGTGCAGCTACGGTCGCTATGGATGTCCGGAGCAAGTTCATACCGCGCCCTCTTCAGTCGAGGCTGTGTGTCGAGTGCCTTAAGAACTACGACCCTACCCGCCGGCCGTGGTTCCGGTCCAGCAGCGCGCCGGGGTCAGGTGGACTCGAGCAGTTTCTTCTTCTGGGCCTCGAACTCGGCTTCAGTCAGGATGCCCTTGTCGACGAGTTCTTTCAGCTTGAGCAGATCGTCGTAGACGTCGACCGGTGAGCGCTTGGGTTGATTGCTGGCCGTAGCAGCGCATGCCACGCGCCTTGATCGGATAGGTCTTGCCGCCGCAGTAGAATTCGCCCTCGACGTTGTAAGCATACAGGTGCTTGTTCTGGCCGCTGACGTCCTCGAGCCATGCTTCATTGATCAAGAATGACTCGTCAATCATGTCACTGTCCGAGAATGCGGCCGTCCAGAACGGTCCCGTGCGAACCAGGTCGTAGCCCCGCTCGATGCGTTCGGTGGCGCTATAATCGACAACCATGCTGACCCGACTAGCACTCATTACCGCGCTGGCCCTGCTCGCGGCCTGCCAGCCCGAAGCGCCGGGTGCGCCTGAGAAAACCACCGTAACGCTGCTGTTCACGAATGACGTCGAGAGCGCCTACGATCCGATTCCGGCCTTCTGGCTGGACGACCAGGAAATGATTGGCGGCATCGCCGAGATGACGACGCTGATCAACGACATCCGCGAAACCCAGCCTAACGTCTTCCTGTTCGATTCCGGCGACATCTTCACCGGCGCGCTCGCCAAGCTGACCGAGGGACGGCTGGCCTTCGAACTCATGATCACGATGGGTTATGACGCGATGGCGATCGGTAACCATGAGTTCGAATACGGCCACGAGATATTTGCGTGGCAAAAGAACCGGGCGCCGTTCCCGGTCCTCGGGGCCAACTTCTTTTACAGAGATACCGACCATCCCTACGCCCAGGCGCACGCCGTGATCGAGCGCGACGGTATTCGCATCGGCGTCATCGGCATCATGGGACAGGATGCGGTTAGCGCGATCATCCCGTCGTTCATCGCGCCACTCGACGTCACCGTGCCCGCCGCAGCCGTGCAGCGCTCCGTCGACGAACTTCGCAACGAAGTGGACCTGGTCGTGTTGCTGACGCACCAGGGCAAGACGGCGCCGATGCAGACCGATGCGGAGAGCGACCCGCGCCTGCAGCGCGACATCGATGCCGACATCAACCTGGCCGGCGCCGTCACCGGCGTGGACGTGCTGTTCGCCGGTCATGCCGACGCCGGCACGCCCGAACCTGTCGTTCACCCGGAGACGGGCACGATCATCATGCAGACGTACGGCCAGGCCACCCACCTCGGCTACCTGCAGCTGCAGCTGGACCCCGACACCCGCGATATCGTCGGCCACGACGGGCGGCTGATTCCGGTCGACCCCGCTATACACGCGCCCGATCCCGTTATCCTCGCCAAACTGGAGGACTACCGCGGCCAGTTCCCCGAGATCCGCGAAGTGGTCGGCGAGACCGCGGCGCGCATGAACCGCCGCTATATCGAGGAGTCGGACGTCGGTCACCTGTTCGCCGACGCATTTATTGCCATTGCCGGCACTGACATCGCCTTCATTCACAGCGGCAGCCTGCGCAAGGACCTGCCGGGCGGCGTCATTCGCGTGGTTGACCTGCTGGACACCTACCCGTTCGTCGACGACGTGATCGTCAAGGAGATGACCGGCGAGCAGATACGCCGTGCGCTCGAGCAATCGTTCTCGCTGGAGCGCGGATTGCTGCAGGTAGCCGGCCTGGAGGTGACCTATGACCTGACGCAGCCGATCGGCCAGCGACTGGTCAGCCTGCGGCGCAACGGCAGTGAACTTGTCGATGACCAGTTATTGACCGTCGCGGCGCCGGGCTTCCTGGCGGAGGGCGGCGACCTGTACACGATGTTTGCCGAATCGGGGGCGATTCGCAGCGCAGGCAAGGTCTCCGACGTCATTGCTGCTTACATTGGCAGCCAGGAGGTCGTGCCGGTTCCGGATCGGGGACGTCAGACGGACATCGGGCGCTAGGCCCCGGCTATTTCTGTTTCCTGAAGAGCGCGAGGAAACCGAGTGCCGCGAGAATCAGCGCGATGATCGGCGCCGCGATTTCGGCAATCGCCTTGGTCATCTGGACCGCGTTCCAACCGCCTTCGATCTGCGCGTCCGGGGTATAGGTGATCTCCGGCAGCACGACGCCGAGCAGTACGTAAACCGCAACGGCCGCGACGAAAAAACCTGTCGATGCCTTGTTAATGGCCATGCTGACGAGTCTAGTCGCGACCCTGGCCGACGCCTATGCGGGATCACCGCAACGACGCGTTAGCGGTGGGTGGCGGAATCGATCGAACCGGCGTGATCCAGTTCGTCGCTGAGACGCTGCGTCTCCGCAGCGCGCGCCTTCGACAGCGGCGCCAGCAGCGAATAGAGGGCTGGCGTCAGGTAGAGGGTAAAGACGGCAGACAATGCGAGGCCGCCGAATACTACCCACCCGATCGACTCTCGCGCTTCGGCGCCCGCGCCGGCACTCAGGATCAGGGGTAATGCCCCCAGCATCGTGGAAACCAGCGTCATCATGACCGGGCGGAACCGGCGTACGGCGCCCTGCTCGATGGCGTCGCGGACGCTTGCGCCTTTGTCGCGCAGCTGGTCGGCGAACTCGACGACAAGCACGCTGTTCTTCGCCATCAGGCCTATGAGTAACACGAGCCCGATTTGCGAATAGATATTCAGCGACGTGCCGGTCAACAGCAGCGCGAGGATCGCGGCGGCAACGCCGAAAGGCACGATCAGCGTGACGACGACCGCACTCGTGAAGCCTTCGAACTGCGCGGCCAGCACGAGGAAGATCACGGCCAGTGCAATCGCGTAGGTAATGGCGGCGGCCTTGGAGGACTCTTCGAGCTGCGCCGCTTCGCCACGGAATATTAACGACACGGTATCCGGCAGCACGTCCGCCCCGAGCGCTCGCAGCTCATCGACGGCGGTCTGCAGCGGGAAGTCGTCCGGCCGCTCGACATCGATTTCGATGGCGCGGCGCTGCGCCTGGCGCCCGAGTTCGGTCGCGACGCCCTCCTCCGTCAGGGTGACGACACTCGACAGCGGTATGAGGTTGCCGCCCTCGGCCGTCACGTAAAGATTGACGAGGTCCGACGGATCGTTGATGCCGCCCGACGCCGACTCGAGCAGAATCGGAACGGCCTCGTCGTCGATGTTCAGGTCGATGAGTTCGTCGCCATCGATCATCGCGCGCAGCGTAGCGGCCAGGCCTTCGAAGTCCACACCCAGGTCGGCCGCCCGGCGCCGGTCGATCTTGATCGATAGTTGCGGCTGGGTGGGATTGAAATCGATGCGTGGGCGCGTCAGTTGCGGTATGCGTTCCTCGATCGCCGCGCTGTAGAGCTTTGCCGCCTCGTAAATTTCATCGTAGTCGTTGCCGAGCAGCACGACGCGCAAACCGCTGTTCCAGGTGGACAGGTTGAGGCTGTTGCCACCCCAAATCCAGACGCGCGCACCCGGTATCGCGGACAGCTTGCCCGTGAGTTCGGCGGCGATCTCCTGCTGGCTGCGCTCGCGCTGGCTCCAGTCGGACAAGGGAATCGACAGGAAACTGCGGTTAGGGTCCCAGTTGCCGACCTTCACCGAGACCAGCTGGGCCTCGCCGTTCTCCACGACTGGTCCCAGGATGTCCTCGATCTGCCGCGTCTGGCGGTCCATGTAACCGACGCCAACCCCGTCAGGGCCGGTCGCCAGGATGCGCAACGTGCCGCGATCCTCGGCCGGGACAAGTTCCTTGTCGAGCGCCTGGTATGCGATCGCGGCGCCACCCGCGAACAACAAGGCGGCAGCAACGGCAATCCACGGCCGGGCAAGAAGCGCGCCCAGCGATCGTTGATACGCGTGGGCGACTGCAGCGCCCATCTTTGCGACCGGCGCCGCCAGCTTCGTCGACTCGCGGTCTTTGACGAGCCGCGCGGCCGCCGCCGGCACCAGCGACAGCGCCACAAAGCTGGAGATGATTACGGCACTGGCCAGCACAAGGCCGAATTCCCGGAACAACATGCCAGTGGTTCCGCCCAGGAACGAGATCGGCACGAAGACGGACACGAGGACTGCCGTGGTCGCCACCACCGCGAAGAACACCTGGCGCGTTCCGATGACGGCCGCGGCGCGTGCGCGCATACCCTGCATGCGCTGCCGCTGGATATTCTCCAGCACCACGATGGCGTCGTCGACAACGAGACCCGTTGCAAGGACCAGGGCGAGTAACGTCAGGATGTTGATTGAGAAGCCGAACAGCCAGATAGCGGCCAGAGTGCCTATCAGCGAGACAGGAATGGCCATGCCAGGGACGAGGGTTGCTCGAAAGCTGCCCATGAACAGCCAGATTGTCGAGACCACCACGGCCATCGACAGCGCCAGCGTGAGCAAAACCTGCGCAACCGAATTGCGGATGAACAGTGCCTGGTCGTCGGTAACCACGAGCTCCAGGTCGTCGAACCGCGCATTGATGCGGTCGACGGCGGCCATGATGCCTTCGGAAATCTCAATCGTATTGGAGTTAGCCTGGCGCAGAACATCCAGCCCCAGCACCGGTTGCCCGTTCAGGCGCGACAGCGACTCGGCGTCCTCGGGTCCGAAATAGACGTTGGCGACATCCCCGACGCGCACCGAGTCGCGCACGATAATGTCGGCGACCTGGGCTGCATCAACAGCGGTCGCATCGGCTCGCACGATGAGCTGCTGATCCGCCGACCGGAAGCTGCCCGCAGGAACATCGAACGGCGCTTGCCGCAGTGCCGTCGCCACCTCGTTGACCGACAGGCCGAAGCTCGTCAGCCGCATCGGATCCAGTGACACGCGCAGCACTCGCTGACGGTTGCCCGACAACTGCACGTCGGCGATGCCGTCGATCGATATCAGCAGCGGCACGATGTCCTTCTCGACGACGCGCGTCAGGCGTTCCTCGGACAGCGTGTCGCTGACTACGGCAAGGCTGACCACGGCCTGCGCGTCATCGTCAGCTTTCACGACCACAACCTGCTCGACGCGATCGGGCAGCTGCCGCTCTACGCGGCTGATCGCTTCGCGCACGTCCGCGGCGGCGCTATCGATGTCCACGCCCGGCCGAAATTCGAGGTGAATACGGCCGTTGTTCTCTTCGGACGCGGATCGAATATTGGCAATACCCGCTACGCGTGCAGCGGCGCCCTCGAGCAGGGATATGACCTCCGCATCCATGGTCTCCGGGGAAGCACCAGGAAAGTCGACACGAATACTCACGACCGGCCGGTCGACGTCGGGAAGCTCGCGAACCTCGATCGCAATAAGCGCCGCCAGCCCCGCCAGGACCACGAGCAGGTTGACGACGAGTATCAGGACAGGGCGCCGGATACTCAGGCTGGGCAGGTCATCGCGCCGCAGTTCGGACATCAGTCGCTATCAGAGAATCGGTCGCCGCCACCGGAGATCGGCGACGGTGAACCACCACCGTCGACCAGCCGCGCGGAGTCATAGTCGGTAAGAACACCGTCGCGCATGCGCTGGGTGCCCTCGACCACGATGACGTCGTTTTCGGTGAAGTCGCCGTCGATCAGCACGCGGCCCTCGCGACGCTGGATTACCTTGACCGGCGCGCGCACGGCCAGGCCGTCGACGATTCGCCAGACGTACGCGCCGTCCGAGCCCCACAGCACTGCGGTTTCGGTAACGACGGCATAACGCGGACCCTGGACATCGATGCTGACCCGGAAACTCATACCGGGCCGCAGTCGGTCGTCGCTGTTATCCACGCGGGCGCGCGCTACGAATGTGCGGTTGCGCGGGTCGATGCGGCTGCCGATATCCACGACCTCACCGGTCACGGCCGGGGTGGCCGCGCTCCAGGTCTGCAGCTCGATCGTTTCACCGCCGGCCAGTTCGCCTATGTAGGCTTCGGGAATCTCGACGCTGACCAGCAGCGAGCTGCGGTCGTCCAGCGTGGTTATCGTCGTGTCGGGGCCAATCCGGTCGCCGATGTCTACGTCGGTGCCGCCGACGAACCCGTCGAAGACGGCCCGGACCTGGCGATCGGCCAGCGTGATGCGCGCCTGTTCCAGCTCCACGCGCGCCGTCTCGACGGCCGTCTGCGCGGCATCCAGCGTGGTTGGCAGAACGGCGCCGGTATCCGCCGACTTGGCGTAGCGGCCGTACAGTCGTTCCGCGTCGACGAGACGCAGTCGCGCGAGTTCCTCGTCCAGTACCTGCTGGCGGCTATCCAGTTCGACGAGCACGTCGCCCGAGCGAACGAACTGGCCGGGCTCGAAGTTGACCGCCACGACCTCGCCGGCGGCCGCCGGGTGGATTTCCGCCGACAGTAGAGCTCGCGAGGTACCGACGGCCTCGATGTGCGTTCCAGCGTGCTCGAAGCGCACGGGCTCGGCGATAACGGGTACGGCCCGCGGCGTAGCCGGGCCGGATGGCGATGACGATGGCGCTTCAGAGCAGGCGCTGACCAGGCATGCTGCAGCGGCTGCCAGAACCACCTTCGGGATGGCAGTTGGCATTGTTAAGTCCCCAGATTATTCGACTATTATAGGGAGACTTTTGCCCTGCCGCGGGTGAAAACCCGGGGAAATGGCCTTTCGTGACAATTTGTTACGAAACCCGGGCCTGGCCAGGCCCGCCATGGTGCGCCTCAGCTGAACCCTTTGCCGTGCTGGATTTTCTGATCGATCCAGGCGTTGGCCCTGATCACGAATTCGTTGATACCGTCGCGCTGCTTGCGCCCAAAAAACGCTCTTGCAGGCGACGTGAAGAAGATCAGCGCGACGAGCGGCAGCAACAGCAACCAGCCGAAAAGACTGAACAGGATCAGCCCGATAGCCAGCATGATGCCCAGCACGATCTTGGGCGTTGCCAGCAGCAGCGATAACAGCCCGCCCCAGTCCAGTGACACCGTGTCGTCGAAACGGGAGGTCCCGGTTTTCGGCTGGATGGCCTCGTCCCCGAGGCGCCTCAGCAATGAGCGCGCCACCGCCGCCTCGGTGCTGTCCGGGTACTTGCGGATGATTTTCCTGGCCAGCGATCTCGCCCGCGATGCACGGCGCCGATCGTCCCGGTTGCCACCGGGACCAACGCTGTTGAACGCGTACTGCGCTTCGTTAAGCAGTCGTTCGGCGCTCGCCATCGCGGGTTCGACGTTAGATCGCCCTATTTCGCGGCCGCGAGGGCCTGGTCAACGTCCTCGAGGATGTCGTCGATATGCTCAATGCCAATCGACAGGCGCACGAGGTCATCGCTAACGCCGGAAGCCTCGAGCTCCTCGGGAGACAGTTGCCGATGCGTGGTTGACGCCGGGTGACATGCCAGCGACTTTGCATCGCCGATATTGACGAGCCGCGTGACGAGCTTGAGCGCGTCGATGAACTTGGTACCGGCCGCGACGCCGCCCTTGATGCCGAAGCTCAGGATGCCGGAGCCGCGTCCGCCCATGTACTTGTCGGCGAGCGCCTTGTATTCGCTGTCGGGCAAGCCCGCGTAGCGCACCCACTCGACCTGGTCATGGCCCTGCAGCTGCTGCGCAACGGCCAGCGTATTCTCGCAGATACGATCCATGCGTAACGGCAGCGTTTCGATGCCCTGCAACGCCATGAAACTCGTCATCGGCGAAATCGCCGAGCCCATGTTGCGGAGCGGCACGACGCGCGCGCGCCCGATGTAGGCGGCTGCCCCCAGCGCCTCGGTGTAGACGACGCCGTGGTAGGACACGTCAGGCTCGTTCAGGCGCTTGAAGCGATCCTTGTTCTTTGCCCAGTCGAACTCGCCCGAATCGACTATAACCCCGCCGATAATCGTGCCGTGGCCGGCCATGTACTTGGTGAGCGAGTGCACGACGATATCACCGCCCCACTTGATCGGGTTGTTGAGGTAGGGGCTCGGCACCGTGTTGTCGACGATGAGCGGGACGCCGTGTGAATGCGCCATGTCGGCGAGCGCCTCCAGGTCGACGACGTTGCCGGCCGGGTTGCCCAGCGACTCGCAGTACACCGCTTTGGTGCGATCATCGATGAGCGCCGCCATGCCGTCGATGTCGTCGGGTGCAGCGAAACGAGCTTCGATGCCGACCTGCGGAAACGTATGGGCAAACAGGTTGTAAGTGCCACCGTACAGGGTCGACGTCGAGATGAAGTTGTCACCGGTCTCGGCAATGGTGAGCAGCGAGTAGGTCGTCGCCGCCTGCCCCGATGACAGTGCAAGCGCCGCGAGCCCGCCCTCCATCTCGGTAACGCGCTGCTCGAGCACGGCCGTGGTCGGGTTCATGATGCGCGAGTAGATATTGCCTTCGACCTTGAGGTCGAACAGGTCGGCCCCGTGCTGCGTATCGTCGAAGGCATATGCCGTCGTCTGGTAGATCGGCACCGCTACTGCATTGGTCGTGGGATCGGGCTCGTACCCGGCGTGCACGGCCAGCGTTTCAATCTTCATTGTTGTTCTCCCTGGTTTGAGCGAACAGGGTACCGCAAAGCGGTTATGGCGCGGTGAAGTTCTCTAGAAACGTCTCGGCCGCCGCGAAGATCGTGCTGCGCCGCTCTGGCGCCAGGCGATCGAGCGCGCGCGGCATCAGGGCGAGCCGCGGATTGCCTGCGAAGAAGTCGCGGTGCTTGTCGATGAATCGCCAGTACAGGCCGTCGACAGTGTCGCACCACGGCCCTTTGCCGTAGTCGCTCATCTTCAGCAGGTAGTTGGAGCCGCAGATGTACGGCTTGGTGGCAAAAACGCCGCCATCGCTGAAGATGCCCATGCCGTAAACGTTAGGACCCATGACCCACTCCGACGAGTCCACGTACATCTCCATGAACCAGCGGTGAGCCGACGACGGCCGTATTTCACACAGCGTCATGAGATTGCCGAGCACCATCAGCCGCGGGATGTGGTGGGTCCAGCCGAGGCGCAGGGCCGTCCTGATCGTGTCGTCAAGCGGCGGAATGCCGGTCGTGCCCTCGTACCAGGCGTCGGTGAACTCGCGCTCGTGCTGCCAGAAGTTGGTGCTGTCCTGTCGCTCGCCCAGCTCCCGATACACGCCGCGCACGAACTCGCGCCAACCGATGACCTGGCGCACGAACCCTTCCGTGCTTTGCAGCGGCATGTCGCCCGAATGGTCGAGCACCCTCGCTATGACCTCATCGGGAGTGAGCAGGCCGAGATTGAGCAGCGGACTCAGGAGGCTGTGAAAGACCGTCGCGGAGCGGGTTGTCATGGCGTCTTCGTAGGGCCCGAATTGCTCGAGGCGCTCCGCGACGAAATCATCGAGCCAGGCGCGCGCCTGGGCGCGCGTCGTCGGCCAGCAGAACTCCGCTGCCGACCCCGGATGGCCGGCGAATTCGCGCTCGACGATGGCGATGACGTCCGGCACATGGCGATCATGCGCCACGGCCGGCGCCTCCGGCGGCGTGACGGTGCGCGGCAGCTTCTTGCGGTTGTCGGCGTCGAAACTCCAGCGCCCGCCCGTCGGCTCGCCGTCTGACTCCACCAGGATCCCCAGCCGCCGTCGCTGGTCCTTGTAAAAATCGGCCATCAGTAAACGCGACTTGCCCGAAGCAAACTCCGAGAATCGCTCGCGGGAGCAGGTGAACATCGGGCTGGCGTGCTCGTCGCGGTCAAGATCGTTGGCGCGCGCAAACTCGATAATCCGCCGCTCCATGGCCTTATCTTCGATTTCGAAGTGCACGAGGCGACGCGCGCCGGCCGTTTCGAGGGCCGCCGCGAGCTTTTCCTCGTACGGCCGCAGGTCGCTCGTATCGAGCTTGACGTAGTGGACGTCGTAGCCGGCCTCGCGGAGTTCGTCGGCATAAGCGCGCATTGCAGCCAGGAACAGCACGATTTTCTGCTGGTGGTGACGCTCGTAGGTACAAAGCCCCGGGTCTTCCGCCATGAAAACGGGCATCGATCCCGGCGGCGGCAAGTACTCGCCGGCGAAAAGCTGGTTGCCGAGGATGAGCAACATAGCGTCAGCGGTCGGCCCGCGACCTGGTGCAGAACATCATGTAGTTGACCTGCGTTGAACGAACCTGGCGCAGCGTGCGCGTGAACGGGTTGGCCGCGACACCGACCGTGTCGACGACGCTGATTTGCGCCGCACCGAGCAGGTCGGCAACTTCCCGGGGCGTGCGGAACATCGACCAGCGGTGGGTGCCGCGCGGCAACCATCGCAGGATGTACTCAGCACCGACAATCGCGAACAGCCAGGCCAGCCAGGTCCGGTTGATCGTGGCGACAACGGTCGCTCCACCGTCTTCGACCAGCTCGTTGCAGTCGCGCATGAACGCATCGAGATCGGCAACGTGTTCCACCACTTCCATGTTGAGCACGACGTCGAACTTGTAGCCGTCAGCGGCCAGGGCAGACGCAGGCAGCACGCGATAATCGATGTCGAGACCGCTCTCGCCTGCATGTAACCGCGCAATCTGGATGTTCTTCTCGACGACGTCGATACCGGTCACGTCGGCACCGAGTTTCGCCATCGATTCCGCCAGGATGCCGCCACCGCACCCGACGTCCAGTACGCGCAGGCCGGACAGCGGCGCGTCTTTCGCGGCATCCAGGTCGAAATGCCGACAGAGCTGCTCCCGGATGTAGCTGATCCGCAGCTCGTTCAGCGTGTGCAAGGGCCAGAAAGGACCCTGCCGGTCCCACCAGGTAGCGGCCATTTCCGAGTAAAAGGCGACTTCGCGCGGGTCAACGGTTCGGTCGTGAGTCATAGTCCTGTCTAGCTCTTGTCTACTGGGAGCGCGCACGTTAATTAAACGTCAGTGATTTGTCTATGTCCCGGTTCGCTGGCCGCGGCGGCGCTAAGAGCCTGAAAACTATCAATAATATAAATTTCCGGCCATGCGGCCCGGTTACACCCTGTTACAATATTGTCTATTTTTTTGTTGGACATTTAATTGACATCGCCGGCGGACCGCTTAGTATCTGGTTCCGGGACCGCAGTGCTCCAAGTTGGTCTCCAAGCAGAGTTTGTTTCATTTCTCATTGGCCCCCCTGCCCTCTGCTTGTTCCTGGCCGGCGCATCATGCGCCGGCCTTTTTACTAACTGGAGGAAGGAAATGTTCAATCGTAAAACGAAGCGAACGACCGAGTTCACGATGACGCGCCGCAAGTTCGTGCGGTCCGCCGGCGCCGCAGCCGCGGTCGCCGCCGCAGGCATGCCGGGGCGCAGCCTGGCAGCCGATGAGTTGCCGCGCCTGAGCGAGGACGACCCGATGGCGAAAGCACTGCAGTATGTGCACGACGCTGGTGATGCTGACACGGCCAAGCGGACAGCAGGGAGCTTCTGCAATAACTGCGCGCTCTACACGGGATCCACCGAAGACGAGTGGGCTGGCTGCAACATCTTTCCGGGCAAAGCCGTAGCCGGCAAGGGCTGGTGCAACGTCTGGGCCAAAAAGCCCCAGTAGGTCACCGCACGGGCCAATGATCGAAGCTGCCGCAACTCCGCAACCTGGCCGGCGAGCCGGCCTGGACCGGCTGACGCAGTTTGTTCCCGACGCCGGCGCTCGCTACGCCCGGTATCGCTCTTTTGATTTCGGGCCTGACCAGCGTGGCAATACCTCGGTGCTGTCACCGTACATTCGTCACCGGCTGGTGTTAGAGATCGAGGTCCTGGGCGCTATCCTGGAGCAGCATTCCCGCAGTGATGCCGCAAAGTTTGTCGACGAGGTATTCTGGCGGACGTTTTTCAAGGGCTGGCTCGAGCAGCACCCGGCGGCCTGGAAAAACTACGTGCGTGCCGTCGGCGATCGCTTTGAGGAGCTCGAACGCGACCCGTCCTTGCTCGAACGCTACAACAGCGCGACAGCCGGTAATACCGGCATCGACTGCTTCGACGCCTGGGCGGCAGAACTCGTGGCGACCGGCTACCTGCACAATCATGCACGGATGTGGTTCGCCAGTATCTGGGTATTCACGCTGAAGTTGCCCTGGGAGCTCGGAGCCGATTTCTTCCTGCGTCACCTGATGGACGGCGACCCTGCCTCGAACACCTGCGGATGGCGCTGGGTCGCCGGTCTGCAAACAAGCGGCAAGACCTATCTCGCACGGGTTTCCAACATCGTCAGCTGCACCGGCGGCCGGTTCAACCCTCGAGGCAAACTCGCGACCAGCGCGCCGCCGCTGACAGAATCGAATCCACCCGAATTTACGCCGTTGACGCCCGCCGTGGACTCGGAACCCAACGGTCCTTTCGCCCTGTTGATTACCGAGGAAGACTGCGCCGCGGAGATCGGTTTGCTCGACAGCCGCCCCGAGACGATTCTCGGGCTGGTAACGACCAGGCGGCGTTCGCTGATTCCCGTCGGCGTACCGGCCTACACGTTTGCAATGAGCGCCGTGACCGATGCGGTGCAGCGCGCCAGCGATGCCTTCGACACCGAGGGGGCCGTTATCGAAGCCGATTACGATTGCGACGAACTCATCGAGTGGGCGACCAATTCAGGGGTGAGTACGATCGTTACGTCATATCCGCCCGTCGGGCCGGTCGCCGATTTTCTCGACGAGGCCGAGCCGAGACTACGTCATCACGGCGTTGAGTTAGTGCGATTGCGCCGACGGTATGATGAGGTCTGCTGGCCGCACGCGAGCCGCGGCTTCTTCCGGTTGAAAAAAGCGCTGCCTCGCATTCTTCGTGAACTGGGGTTGGAGGGAGCGGAGGATCAGCCCGAAGTGAGTATGAACAGGATCGAGAAACAAGCCACAGCGGTCGCGATGAAGCGCATGCCGAGGTAATGCTGCGTGATCAGTCCTTTCTGCAGTAACTGGTAGTCGACGGCCAGCAGCAGCGGAAATGCGACCAGCTGCGTCGCCAGCGCCCACCTTGCTCCAGACGCCACGTACCCGATGAAAACAGCCAGAAACACGACGTTGCTGCCGATGAACAGGTTTATTGGCAGCGCCGAGCGCTGATAGAGTTGCGTGGCCCAGTGAATGCCGGTCAGGAAACACAAGATGGCGAAGCCGTAGTCGGCGGCGAGTTTGTGCAGAGAGTGACGGCCAAACGATTCGATGCCGGCCGCCGGCAGCAGCGCAAAGGCGAGGAAGGGAATAGCGCCGGCGAGGATCAGGGCGGAGTAAACAGGACGGTCTTCCATAATCGCTTAGGCTAAAACACTCGACCCGCGGCCTCAACGACCGTTACATCTTGTTACGCGCAAGTCATGGCCAAATATAGCCAGGCACGGCACGATTACGAACATACCTTTTTTGGAGAAAAACATGCGTTCCCTGATTGGAGCATTACTGTTTATGGCAATTTCGACATCGATAGCGGCGGATGACGCCCTTCTCGACCAGGACTTCCGCCGCCTCGCGTCTGACGAAGTGGTCAACCTGGCGAGCGAGTACGACGGCAAGGTGCTGCTGATCGTTAACACGGCCTCGAAATGCGGCAACACACCGCAGTACGACGGCCTGGAAAAGCTGTACCAGGAGTATGGCGACAAGGGCCTGGTTGTCCTCGGCTTTCCGTCCAACGATTTCTTCGGCCAGGAGCCTGGCACCGAAGAAGAGATCCAGGAATTCTGCCGCCTGACTTACAAGGTGAAGTTCCCGATGTTCGAGAAGGTCACGGTAAAGGAAGGCGAGGCGCATCCGTTCTACGATGCCCTGGCCGCCGCAGCCGGCACGTACCCGACCTGGAACTTCCACAAATACCTCGTCGGCCGTGACGGCACTGTTATTCGGGAATTCAGCCCGCGCACGCAGCCGGACGACGACAAGCTGGTCGCCGAGATCGAGGCCGCGCTGGGCAGCTAACTGCTTGCTGGCAAGCCATGCGATCGAAGCGCGACCTGCCGCAGAAAATATGCGCCTCCTGCGGTCTGCCGTTTACCTGGCGCCGCAAGTGGTCGCGGGACTGGGAAAACGTGAAATATTGCTCCCGCCGCTGCAGGAATGAGCGAGGCTTGCATGCCCGAAGGGCCTGAAATACGGCGCGCGGCCGACGAAATCGCAAAGGTTCTCGTCGGCCGCAAGGTCATGGAAGCCGAGCTCCTGATGCCTTCGCTGCGCATGTTCGAAGGCAAGGTGGTCGGCCAGACCGTTACCGCAATCGACACGCGGGGCAAAGCCATGCTCACGCGCTTCGGCAATGGCCTCGTCATGTACAGCCATAACCAGCTGTACGGTCGATGGTTTGCCGTGAGCCGCGGCGAACACCCGCGCACCAATCGCCAGCTGCGCGTGGCCCTGCACACCCGGACGCACAGCGCCCTGCTGTACAGCGCTTCCGATATCGAGATATTCGATGAAAGCGAGGAAAGCGAGCACCCTTTCCTGAAACGTGCGGGCCCGGATATTCTGGACGCGAGCTTGACCGCCGACACCGTTGCCGAGAGGCTCACCGCAAACGGCTTCCGCAACCGCGCGCTGGGCAACCTGTATCTCGACCAGGGTTTTCTCGCCGGCAATGGCAACTACCTGCGTTCGGAAATCCTGTGGGCAGCCCGCCTCAACCCGCTTTCCCGGCCCGGCAACGTGCCCAAGGACGCGCTCAAGCGGCTCGCTCGGGAGACCCTGGCGATCGCACGACGCTCGTATCGCACGCGCGGCGTCACGGTGCCGGAGAAGATCGCGCGAGAGCGCCGGGCGACCGGCATGTCGTTCGAGCAGTATCGATTCCAGGTCTATGGCCGCGACGGGCAGCCGTGTTACCGATGCGACACCACGATAGATCGCTTTAACAGCGGCAGTCGCAGCGTCTTCATTTGCCCCGCTTGCCAGTCTCGCTAGCCCGCTGCGCGATCGCTCGCGCCGTGCCC
>JASJCH010000053.1 GCA_030066075.1 Woeseiaceae bacterium | reverse complement strand
CGGCCAGCCGAGCGACCGCGACTCCACGCCGATCACGTCGCCGAGCGTGTCCTGCAGGTGCACACGTACGAGCGGCGTATCCACCTTGCTGAGATCGCCTTTGACGAGCGCCACGTGCACGGCGCGATTCACATGATCGTCATAGCAGTACATTGTGAACGGGCCGTGCTGGGTCTCGACCACCTGCTCCTCGATGCGTTCGACGTTGCGTTCCTTCTCCAGCCGGTAGCGAATCAGGTCGGCGATCGTGCCGATCCTGATGCCGTGTGAGCGCGCAAACTTCTCGAGATCGGGGCGCCGCGCCATTGTGCCGTCTTCGTTCAGAATCTCGACGATAGCGGCGGACGGCTCGAGTCCGGCAAGTCGAGCGAGGTCGCAGCCGGCCTCGGTATGGCCTGCGCGCGTCAGCACGCCGCCCGGCTGGGCCATGACCGGGAAAATGTGACCGGGCTGACTCAGGTCTTCGGGCCTGGCGTTGGGCGCCACGGCCGCCTGGATCGTACGCGCGCGATCGTGCGCCGAGATGCCGGTCGTGATGCCCTCGGCGGCTTCGATCGAGATCGTGAAATTGGTCGCGTGATGCTTGTCTGTATCCGTCACCATCAGCGGTAAGCGCAGCTGTGAGCAGCGCTTGCGCGACATGGTGAGGCATATCAGGCCGCGCCCGTGCGTTGCCATGTAATTGATGTCTTCAGGCCGCACTTTCTCGGCAGCCATGATCAGGTCGCCTTCGTTCTCACGGTTCTCGTCGTCGACCATGATGACCATCTTGCCGGCCGCTATGTCGGCGATGATCTCTTCGATGCTGCTGAACGCGGGGTCGATGGCGCTCGGATGTACCGTCGTGTTATCCGCCATAGCCGTGTTCCTTCAGGAAATCCATCGTCATCCCCTCGTCGTCTTTGCTCAGCAGCCGCTCGAGGTAGCGCGCAAGCAGGTCGACCTCGATGTTGACCGCGTCACCGACTGCGTAGTCACCGATCACGGTGACCTCGGCAGTATGCGGGATGATGTTCACCTCGAAAACCGTTCCCGACACATCATTGACCGTGAGACTGACGCCATCGACCGTCACGGAGCCCTTTTTGGCGACATAACGCGAGAAATCGGCCGGTATCTCGATGGACAGCCGGATCGAGCGCGCGTCGGACTCGAGGCGCCTGACCGTGCCGAGGCAGTCGACGTGGCCGCTGACAAGATGCCCGCCGAGGCGATCGCCCAGCGACAAGGATGGCTCGAGATTGACCGGGCTCCCGATTCCGAGGGCGCCGAGGCTCGTCACATCGAGGGTCTCGACGGACACGTCCGTGTCGAAACCGTCGTCCCGCAACGCGACCGCCGTCAGGCAGACACCGTTTACGGCGATGCTTTCGCCAACCTCGTACTCAGAAAACGGCAAACCGCCCGATGCTACGGACAGGCGTACGTCGCCGCCGCGCTGTTCGAGAGCCGTGATGGTGCCTTTGGCCTTGATGATGCCTGTAAACATGACTATTGATCCGTAAAGCGAGCCGTAATGCGGGTGTCCGGGCCCACCTGGCACGAGTCGATGATGTCCAATCGGCGACGGTCGGACAATGCTGTCCAGGTTGGGGTCCTGAACATGCCCCGGGTTTCGCTACCCATGATATGGGGCGCCTGGTAAATCACAAGCTCATCGACGAGATCCTCGCTAACGAGGCCGCCGGCGAGCACCGGCCCGGCCTCGACCAGGACGTCGTTGATTTCGCGGACGGCCAGGTCACTCAGCACCGCTGCTGCATCGACCCGCCCTTCCCGGGCGCCCACCTTGACGACCTCGGCACCCGCCTCGACCAGCGCCTCGCGATTGGCGTCGCTGGTGCAATAGACCAGCGTCTCGCCCGGCAGCGCCAGCATCTCTGCGGCGAGCGGCATGCGCAGATTGTCATCGAGCACCACGCGCAGCGGCTGCCGGCCACCCGAGTCGATCGCCGGATCGCGCACCGTCAGCGAGGGATCGTCGGCGAGCACCGTGCCGATGCCGGTCAACACCGCACCGGAGCGGGCCCGCAAGCGCTGCACATCGGACCTCGCCTCCGGGCCGGTGATCCACTGGCTCTCTCCGCTGCTCATGGCGATACAGCCGTCGAGACTGCAGGCCATCTTCAGGCGCACGAACGGCCGGCTTCGCGTTACGCGACTCAGGAACCCCTCGAGCTGCCGCTCTGTATCGTCAGCGAGGATTCCGCTGCGCACGTTAATCCCGGCCTCTTCCAGGATCCGGATGCCCCGCCCGTCAACCGCCGGGTGGGGGTCGCGGACACCGATCACCACGTCGACCACGCCGGCGGCAACCAGCGCTTCCGCACAGGGCGGCGTCTTGCCGTGATGGGCGCAGGGTTCCAGTGTTACGTACGCCGTCGCGCCGCGCGCGTCCTCGCCCGCGGCCTCGAGAGCGTTGATCTCGGCGTGCGCTTCGCCGGCAACACGGTGCCAGCCTTCGCCGACGACCTTGCCATCCTTGACGATGACACAGCCCACGATCGGGTTGGGCATGGCCGTGTAGAGTCCATTCTCCGCGAGGCGCAGGGCTTGCGCCATGTACGCGCTATCGGAACTGGCGGTCATGGTCTAGCGGTTCTTCTTACCCAGCAGGTCGGGTAACAGGGACATCTGTTCGCGTGACGCGGCTGTCTCCGAGATGCGTTGCAGGCGCTTGATTTCCTCTTCGAACTCGGTGATGTCCTGGAAACGCCGATAGACCGACGCGAAGCGCACGTAGGCCACTTCGTCGAGGTCGTGAAGCTCCTGCATCACGAGCTCGCCAACGAGACGAGACGGGACTTCGCGTTCGCCCATCGTGCGCAGCTTGTGAATGAGTCGACCGATCGCCTGCTCGACGGCGTCACTCGGGACCGGCCGCTTCTCGAGTGCGCGGATCATGCTGTTGCGCAGCTTGTTTTCGTCAAAGGGCTGGCGACTGTTGTCGCTCTTGATGAGACGCGGCATGACGAGTTCCGCGGTCTCGAAGGTAGTAAAACGCTCGTTGCAATCGAGGCACTGCCGCCGCCTGCGTATCTGCCTGCCCTCGCCCGCGAGGCGAGAGTCGATCACCTTGGTCTCCTCGTGGCTGCAGAACGGACAGTGCATGTGAAATCAGGCGTATACGGGGTGCCGCTCGCACAGGTCGAGCACCTGGCCGCGGACGCGCTCGATCGTCTCCTCGTTATTGATGTCGTCGAGTATATCCGCAATCCAGTTCGTGAGATCGCGGGTCTCGTCAGCGCCGAAGCCGCGCGTCGTTATTGCGGGCGTGCCGAGGCGCAGGCCGCTGGTAACGAACGGCGACTGCGGATCGTTGGGTACGGCGTTCTTGTTGGGCGTGATATTCGCCCGCTCCAGCGCGGCTTCCGCATCTTTGCCGGTGATGCCGTGCGAGATCAGGCTCACGAGCATCAGGTGGTTCTCGGTGCCGCCGGACACGATGTCGTAACCGCGCTCCTGCAACACGCCGGCCATGACCTTGGCATTCTCGCAAACCTGCGCCTGGTAGTCCTTGAAGGAGGGTTCCATCGCTTCCTTGAAGGCCACGGCCTTCGCGGCAATGACGTGCATCAGGGGACCGCCCTGCGTGCCCGGGAACACGAGCGAGTTGAACTTCTTGGTCAGTTCGTCGTTCTTGCGCGCGAGAATCAGGCCGCCGCGCGGACCGCGTAAGGTCTTGTGGGTGGTCGTCGTCACCACGTCGGCAAAAGGCACCGGGTTGGGATAGTGACCGGAGGCGACCAGGCCGGCGACGTGCGCCATGTCGACCAGCAGGTAGGCGCCGACACTGTCCGCGATCTCGCGGAAACGCTCCCAGTCGACGACTCGTGAATAGGCCGAGAATCCCGCGATAATCATCTTCGGCTTGTGCTCGGTGGCGAGCGCCTGGACCTGATCGTAGTCGATGAATCCCGTTTCGGCCTCGAGACCGTACTGCACGGCGTTGTATATTTTGCCCGAGAAGTTGACCTTGGAGCCGTGCGTCAGGTGGCCGCCCTCGGCAAGGCTCATCCCGAGCACGGTATCGCCTGGCTCGAGCAGCGCCATGTAGACCGCCGCATTAGCCTGCGAGCCCGAATGCGGTTGCACGTTGGCGTAATCGGCGCCGAACAGCTCCTTCGCCCGCTCGATCGCCAGCGTCTCGGCGTCGTCCACGTACTCGCAGCCACCGTAGTAGCGCTTACCGGGATAGCCCTCCGCGTACTTGTTGGTCAGCACGCTGCCCTGCACGGCCATGACGCGCTTGCTGGTGTAGTTCTCCGACGCGATCAGCTCGACGTGCTCTTCCTGGCGGCGCTCTTCGTTGTCGATCGCCTTGGCGAGTTCCGGGTCATAGGTTTCGAGGTTGTCGACAGAATCGAGCATGGGGAGGTTCTCCATGGGGCGGGGCTGCAGCAGAAGTCGCGATGTTACTTGCTATGCAGCCTCGACGAAAGACTGCACAACCCGCGTCCACGCACGCGCCAGATTATGACGGTTATAGCCGCCGCCGCCGGTGCCTACGATCCGGCCTTCGCAGTGCTTGTCGGCCAGCCGGCAGAGCGCGGCAGCCGCATCCGCGTGTGCCTGCTCGGTGTATTGCAGGTGGGTGATCGGGTCGCCGGCGAGGCTGTCCGCGCCACACTGCAGGATGATGAACTCCGGCCTGGCGTGGTCGAGGTAGTCCTCGACGCGCGCCCACGCGGCCGCAAATTCGGCGTCGCCGGCACCGGGCGGCAGCGGGATATTGAGCTTGGTGCCGCGCGCCCTGCCGGTGCCGGTCTCGGTCGCTGCCCCCGTTCCCGGGTACAGGTAGCGGCCGTCCTCGTGTATGTCGGCGAAGAACAGGTCCGGGTCGTCTTCGAACCCGTAGAAGACGCCGTCGCCGTGGTGAGCATCGATGTCGACGTAAGCGATCCGATTGAGGCCATAGCGCGCTCGCAGGTATTCCGCGGCGACGCCGCAATCGTTGAATACGCAGAAACCGGCGGCGCCGTCGCGCCCGGCATGGTGCAGGCCGGCAATTGGAACGAACGCGCGCTTCGCTTCGCCACGCATGATCGCGTCGACCGCCGCCATGGTCGTGCCGACCACCGTTGACGCGGCATCGAAGATACCGGGCATTGCGGGCGTGTCACCGCCGTCGAGAAATCCCTTGCCTTCAGTCGACATCTTCGACACGAGATCGATGTATTCAGGCGTATGAAACAGCAGCAGGTCATCGACCCTGGCGCTTCCCGGTGTTGCGTACTCGACACCATCGTCGATTCCCGCTGCGGCGAGTTCGTTATGGAAAACGTCGTGACGGTCGAGGCCGAACGGGTGCGGGTCGCCGAAGCCGTAGCTGGCAAGCGCCTCACCTTTGTACACGAGCACCGGCTGGTTCATAGACGCGCCAGCATACCGAACGCGGGCGCGATCACCAATCGCCGCGAGTAGGTACAAGCCCGAATTGCTTTGCTTCCCCCAAAGTTACATAAAAATCAGATACTTCCGGTTCGGTTGTCGACGCTTGGGGAAACGGCCGTGACCTTTGCAATGTGTGAGCGATCCGGCTTCGATGCCTCCGGTATCAAGGAGCGCGTCAGGCTGTTCGAACTCGACGGCGACGACAATCGCCGCCTCGGCCGCGTATTGCAGCGGCAAGTCGTCGTACCCCGGGCCGCTGACATCGTCGAGAATTTCATGCATTCGCTGCAACGCCTCGACCAGTTTGCGGCAATCCCGACTAACGAGGTCGGCGTTGGCAGGCTGACCGGGCTGCTGCAGCGCTATCTCTACGGGTTCGGCATCAATGTCGCGACGTTCGAATACTTCGAACAGCGACTGCGGATCGGTCACATCCATCACCAGCTCGGCATTCCACAGCCGGTCTATCAGAGCTCCTACCGCGCGCTCGAGTACGAACTGATACGCAACGTACCGGCGGTGATCCAGGAGAACCCGCAGGACTACCAATCCCTGATCAACTACATATTGAAGGTGATCGCTCTCGACATTTCCCTGGCCGTCGAAAGCTACTGCAAGTCGCGCACCTGCGGCCTCGAGCACACGATAGAGACCGAGCGCGGCGCGGCGAAGCGTCTTCGACAGATGGCCATCACGGACTGGCTGACCGAACTGCATAACCACGCGTACTCGCGCCACCTGCTGGTCGAGAAGCTCGCCCGGGCGAAAACCACCGGACACGCCCTGTGCGTCATCATGGCCGACCTCGACCAGTTCAAACAGATCAACGACACCCACGGTCACCTGGTAGGCGACCACGTCCTGCGGATCGCGGCCGCGAGGATGGTGGCAGCCGCGCGATCGGGTGACGAAATCGGCCGCTACGGTGGCGAGGAGTTCCTCTTCGTGCTCGAGAACACCGACCTCAAAGCGGCGACGGAGGTGGCCGAGCGCGTTCGCTCGCGGGTCGATGCCGACGCCATCCGTCATCACAGCGCATCGATTCGCGCCAGCGTGAGCCTGGGCATCGCGCAGGCGCGCGAGGACGACAGCGTCGACGACCTGATCGCGCGCGCGGATGCCGCCCTCTATGCCGCGAAGCTCGCAGGCCGAAACTGCGTCATGCTCGAGGACGCCGCCTGACAAAACGCTTGACGTTGCCTACCACTCGTACCCGATAATGCGCGCTTCGCAGTTCCCGTAAGAAGCCCATGGCGCAATACATCTACACGATGAATCGCGTGGCCAAGATCGTGCCGCCGAAGCGATTCATCATCCGCGACATCTCCCTCTCGTTCTTTCCTGGCGCCAAAATCGGCGTCCTGGGCCTTAACGGCGCCGGCAAGTCCACCGTGCTGCGCATCATGGCGGGCATCGACACGGAGTTCGAGGGCGAGGCCCGGGCGCAGGCCGGCATCAAGGTCGGTTACCTGCCGCAGGAGCCCGAGCTCGATCCGAACAAGGACGTACGTGGCAATGTCGAAGAAGGCCTGGGAGAAACCATCGAACTGCTGCACCGCTTTAACGAGATCAGCGAGAAGTTTGCCGAGCCGATGTCGGACGACGAGATGAACGCGCTGCTCGAGGAACAGGGCAAACTGCAGGACGCCATCGACGCGGCTGGCGGCTGGGAAGTCGACCGCAAGCTCGAGGTTGCGGCGGACGCGCTACGCCTGCCGCCGTGGGATGCCGATGTGACCAAGCTGTCAGGCGGCGAGCGCCGCCGTGTCGCGCTGTGCCGCTTGCTGTTGTCGCAGCCGGACATGCTGCTACTGGATGAGCCGACGAACCATCTCGATGCCGAGTCGGTCGCCTGGCTCGAGCGCTTCCTCGACGAGTACCCGAGCACCGTGATCGCGGTCACGCATGACCGCTACTTCCTGGACAACGTGGCCGGCTGGATTCTCGAGCTCGACCGCGGACACGGCATACCGTGGGAAGGCAACTACTCGTCCTGGCTGGAGCAGAAGGAAAAGCGCCTTGCCCACGAAGAGGCGACGGAGAAAGCCCGGCAGAAAGCCATGAAGCACGAGCTCGAATGGGTACGAGCCAATCCCAAGGGCCGGCAAGCGAAGTCCAAGGCGCGCCTGAGGCAGTTCGACGAATTGGCCTCTACGCAGTACCAGAAGCGCAACGAAACCAATGAGATCTACATTCCGCCGGGGCCCCGGCTGGGTGAACTCGTGATCGAGGTCACCGATCTCAAGAAAGGCTTCGGCGACAAGCTGCTGATTGACGGGCTCAGCTTCCAGCTACCACAGGGCGGCATCATGGGCGTCATCGGCCCCAACGGCGCGGGCAAGACCACCTTCTTCCGCATGATCACCGGCTCGGAAGAGCCCGATTCGGGCACGATCCGCCTGGGCGAGACCGTCCAGATCGCTGCAGTCGACCAGTCGCGCGACAGCCTCGATGACAGCAAGACCGTCTGGGAAGAAATTTCCGACGGCCAGGACCTGATCAAGGTCGGCAGCTACGAGACGCCATCGCGCGCCTACGTCGGCCGCTTCAATTTCCGCGGGCCGGAGCAACAGAAAAAAATCGGCTTGTTGTCTGGCGGTGAACGCAATCGCGTGCATCTCGCCAAGATGCTCAAGTCGGGCGGCAACCTGCTGATGCTCGACGAGCCGACCAACGACCTCGACGTAGAGACGCTGCGCGCGCTCGAGGAAGCGCTGCTCGAGTTCCCGGGTTCGGCCATCGTGATCTCGCACGACCGCTGGTTCCTCGACCGGATCTGCACGCACATCCTCGCGTTCGAGGGTGACTCCCAGGTGACTTTCTTCTCCGGCAACTACGCCGAGTACGAGGAAGACCGCAAACGTCGCCTTGGCGCCGATGCCGACAGCCCGCATCGCATCAAGTACAGGCGCCTGGACGCCTAGCGGCCCGGAAAGCGTCGGGGAATGGTGACAGTACGGCGATGAATTTTAGATTATGTTAAGCGCTGGTGGCGCTATCCTTATCTTGGTGCATACTGGCGTAGCTGATTGATTCAGCGTCAATAATAAAGAGCGAACATGGCGATAGTTCTGGACAGGCATCAGGGGCTCCTGCTCGACAAGGACGAGCAGATCGGTCTCGAGTGCCCGTATTGCAATGTCTACTCGCACATGACGCCACAATCGGTTCCCGGCGTTGACGACCTGCTGCGCCACCGGCCCAAGCACGTGGGCCTGGTCTATCGCTGCGACGCGTGCAACGCGCCGGTTTTCCTGCGCTTCGCGGTCAAGGAGTTCAGCGACAACCGGATCGAGCTCTACCGGAATTTCGTCGAGCTGGAGCGGCCCAAGGAGCGGTTTGCGTTCTCCTACCTGCCCAAGGAGACCGAGATCCTTTTTCGCGAGGCGCTGTCCTGTTACTCCGGCAACAACTTCAACGCATTCGCGTCGATGTGCCGCCGGTCGGCGTCCAGCGCCTACGAGGCGCTTGGCGAGGGCGGCCGCCTGCGCGCGTTCGAGGAAATCGTCATCGCCCAGGATATTGCCGGCATCGACGACGAGACCTTCGGTCCGATCAAGACGGTGCTCTTTGACGCCGATACCGAAGACGAACTGCCCATGCTGAGCCATGCGCAGGCCGGCATCCTGCTCGAGGTTCTCAAGGACATGCTCTACCAGTGTTTCGTGCGCCGCGGCAAGTTGACGCGCGCGCTAAAGGTCCGGCGCTTCTTCGTCCAGGAAGCCGAGAACGACCTGGCCTCGTCGGCCTGATTCTCCGGAGAAGCGCCTAGGGGGCGCGGAACGAGATCGAGTGAATGTTCTCGATCGGGTGGATATCGACCCGCTCGGTCGTGTCGTCGTACAGAAACACGAATTGCCCTGTCGTGCCGAGCAGCAAGGCCATCGTCGCGGCGCCGCTGTCGGCGAACATCACGTCCACGAACTTGCCGTCGCCCTCGCGCAGTTCGCGCGCCTGGTCCCACGCAAAAAGGTAAATGTAGAACGCGACGAGCGCGATAACGGCAAAGTTGTTGAGGAAACGGTAGCGCGGTGAACCGTACCAGGCAAACCACTTGCTCTTCTTCTCGCGTCGCGAATAACGCAGGCTCGATCGGTCGTCGAGCCACGCAAGTGTCACCGCGAGGAATACCAGCCCCCACGTATACGGTTCCTTCAAAGAAGCCACCAGGAAGTCGGAAATGTGCGCGTAATTGAAAACGTTGATCCCGAACTGGCTCAGGAATGCCCATGAATAGAACATGCCAACCGCAGACGCCGCGACGTAGAAGCCGGAAACGACCAGCGCCGGGTGCTCTTTCAGCACCTTCTTGATTTCTTCGTGCATCAACCCACCGCCACGCGCGCATTGCGGAACATGCGCATCCACGGTCCGTCCACACCCCAGTCCTCCGGGTGCCACGAGTTCTGCTTCGTCAGCGCCACGCGCTCCGGGTGCGGCATCATGATCGTCACCCGCCCATCGTCATTGGACAGGCCGCAAATGCCGTCGACCGAACCGTTGGGATTGGCCGGGTACTTGTCCGCGACGTTGCCGTAGTTGTCGACGTAGCGCACGGCGATCATGTGCGACGCCATGTAGCGGTCGGTCTCTTCGACGAAAGCCGCCCTGCCCTCACCGTGCGAGGTCGCAATCGGCACCCTCGAGCCCGCCATGCCCTGCAGGAAGATCGATGGGCTCTCAAGCACCTCGACGAGGCTCAGCCGCGCCTCGAACTGCTCCGACGTATTGCGCAGGAATCGCGGCCAGTGGCCGGCGCCCGGGATCAGGTCCCGCAGGTGCGACAGCATCTGGCAGCCGTTACAGACGCCGAGCGCGAAGGTATCGTCGCGCTCGAAGAACGCCGCGAAATCGTCGCGAGTGCGCGAGTGATAGAGCACGGACTTGGCCCAGCCGCCGCCGGCGCCGAGTACATCGCCGAACGAGAAGCCACCGCAGGCCACGAGCCCCTGGTAACCGGAGAGGCTGTCACGGCCGCTCAGCAGGTCGCTCATGTGAACGTCGACGGCGGTGAAACCCGCCCGCATGAATGCAGCGGCCATTTCGTACTGACTGTTGACCCCCTGCTCGCGCAGGATCGCGACCTTCGGACCCGACGTGGAACGGAACGGTCGCGCAATGTCGTCGTTGACGTCGAACGTCAGTTCGACATTGAGGCCAGGGTCGTCATCGTCGAGCAATCGCTCGAACTCCTCGCGAGCCGTTGCCGGGTTGTCACGCAGCGACTGGACGCGGAAGCTGACCTCCGACCATTCGCGCTGCATTTGTGCGCGCTCCAGCCGCAGCACCGTCTTCTCGTCACCGCGTACGGTGAGCACGGGCTCGCTCTCGACGCGCCCGATGGCGCTTGCTTTCGCGCCAGTGCGATCGAGCACCATTTGCACCTGGGTGAGCTTGTTCTTCGCCACCTGCACCACGGCGCCGGCTTCCTCGGAGAACAACTGCTCGAGCAGCTGTCGGCGCGATCCGTCGAGCTGCAGTGAGACTCCGAGGCGACTCGCAAACATCATCTCCGCGACCGTGGCGAGAAGCCCACCATCGCTGCGATCGTGGTACGCCAGCAGCATATCGCGGTCGTTGAGTTCCTGGATCGCCGCGAAGAAGTTCTTCAGCGCGTCGGCGTCGTCGAGGTCCGCCGTCTCGCCGCCAACGCGGTTGTAGACCTGGGCGAGGCAGGAACCGCCCAGCCGGTTTTGGCCGTGGCCGAGATCGAACAGCAACAGGTAAGTCGGTTCTTCCGACGCCTGCAGCTGCGGCGTCAGGTGCTTGCGCACGTCGGTCACTGGCGCGAAGGCCGAGACGATCAACGAGACGGGTGCTACCACCTGGTAGTCCTCGCCGTCCTCGTTCCAGCTCGCGCGCAGCGACATCGAATCCTTGCCAACCGGGATGGCTATGCCCAAGTCGCGACACAACTCGTCACCGACCGCCTTCACGGTTTCAAACAGCTTCGCATCCTCGCCCGGGTGGCCTGCAGCAGCCATCCAGTTGGCCGAGAGGCGGATCTTGCGAATGTCCTCGATCGGCGCACAGGCAATATTGGTAATAGCTTCGGCCACCGCCATGCGGCCCGATGCCGGCGCGTTCAGCGCCGCCAGCGGCGTGCGCTCGCCCATGGCCATCGCCTCGCCCGTCGTGCTGTCGAACCCGGTGGCCGTAATGGCCACATCGCTGACGGGCACCTGCCACGGGCCGACGAGCTGGTCGCGAACGCTGAGTCCGCCCACGGTGCGGTCGCCAATGTGAACCAGGAACGACTTGTCGGCCACGGCCGGGAAGCGCAGCACGCGCAGCGCGGCCTCCTCGAGTTCGATACCCGACAAGTCGAGCGGCGCGTCCACGGGCGGTGTGCTGGCAACATCGCGGGTCATCTTGGGCGGATTGCCGAGCAGCATCTCCATCGGCATGTCGACGGCGCAATTATCGAAGTGGCGATCGTTGACGACGAGCCTGCCGTCGTCGGTAAGCGTGCCGACGACGTAGACGGGGCAGCGCTCACGTTCGCACAGCGCCTCGAACTCGCCGATGCGCTCCGCGGCGACAATGAGCACGTAGCGTTCCTGTGCCTCGTTACACCATATGCCCATCGGCGACATGCCCGGCTCGGCATTGTCGACGTCGCGCAGCTCGATGTGCGCCCCGTGGTGGCTGTGATCGACGGCCTCGGGAATCGCATTCGACAGGCCGCCGGCGCCGACATCGTGGATCAGCAGGATCGGGTTCGACCCGCCCATCTGCCAGCAGCGGTCGATGACTTCCTGGGCACGACGCTGGATCTCGGGATTGCCGCGTTGCACCGATGCGAAGTCCAGGTCCTCGCTGCTCGTGCCGCTGGCGAGGCTCGAAGCCGCGCCGCCGCCGAGCCCGATCAGCATGGCCGGTCCGCCGATGACGACGACTTTGGCGCCAACGGGGACGTCGATCTTGTTCGCGTGCTCTTCGCGCACATTGCCGACGCCGCCTGCGATCATGATCGGCTTGTGGTAACCGCGAATCTCGTTGTCGGGCAGCCCCGGCAACGCTGTCTCGTAGGTGCGGAAATAACCGAGCAGGTTCGGGCGGCCGAACTCGTTGTTGAAGGCCGCGCCGCCGATCGGACCCTCGATCATGATCTCGAGCGGCGTCGCCATGCGGTCCGGGTGCGGGAATTCGACTTCCCACGGTTGCTCGAAGTCGGGGATGCGCAGGTGCGAGACGGTAAAGCCGGTAAGGCCCGCTTTGGGCCGTGCGCCCAGTCCGGTCGCGCCCTCGTCGCGAATCTCGCCCCCGGAGCCCGTGGCCGCGCCCGGGAACGGCGAGATTGCCGTCGGGTGGTTGTGCGTCTCGACTTTCATCAGGATATGGATCGGCTCGTCGCAATAGCCGTACTCGCGTGATTCCGCGTCCGGCATCAGGCGCCGTCCATCCCAGCCCTCGATCACGGCCGCGTTGTCCGAGTAGGCGGAGATCACGCCGTCGGGACTGCTCTCGGTCGTCGACTTGATCATGCCGAACAGCCGCTCGTCGCGGGACTCGCCATCGACGACCCAGTCCGCGTTGAAAATCTTGTGGCGACAGTGCTCCGAATTGGCCTGTGCGAACATCATCAGCTCGGCATCGGTGGCGTCACGCCCGAGGTCGGCATAGCAACCGACGAGGTAATCGATTTCCTGATCCGACAAGGCCAGGCCGAAGTCCTTGTTGGCCTGCGCCAGCGCCCTGCCGCCATGCTCGCCCAGCGTCACAGTCGTCAGCGGCGTCGGCTCATGGGCCTCGAACAGCAAAGCCGCATCGGCGCCCGTATCGAGCACCGTCTCGGTCATGCGGTCGTGCAGCAAACTCCCCAGCGCGTGCACGTCCTCGTCGCTGACCTTGCCGCTCAACTGCAAGCCGTAGCAGATGCCGCGCTCTATCCTGACGACATCGACTTCGCAGGCGTGCGCGATATCGGTCGCCTTGCTCGACCACGGCGAAATTGTCCCGGGACGCGGCACGACGAACAGTTTCCGTGAGCCCCTGGCCAGGCTGGCGGGCCGCTCCCCGGACAGCAACAGACCCTCCAACCGTTTGCGGTGCTCCGCCGTGAGCGGGGTTTCGAGGGCGACGAAGTAGGTATAGCGAGCGTCGATCGCGGTAACGCGATCGTCTTGTGACTGCAGCGAGGCAAGCAGCTTCCGGAGGCGGAAATCGGAGAGTGCGGTTTGCCCGGGCAGCTCCAGCATGTCGATCTGACGTTGGTTGTCGAAATCAGAGGCTGGTGTCGACAAGACGATTCGACCTTAGGTGAGGAGCGGCAAGATGGGGCGATGATACCGGAGTGTGAATGTGCTGCAAGCTGCGACGACCGGTAAGCACCTTCCCGGTCGCCGCAGCTAGCTGGACTTATCCCCTGGGGTATAGATCGGCATCGGAAACTGCGCCACGTTCCCCTCGAGTTTCGTGATTTTCGCCGCTCCGTGTTTGTCCACTTCATCGATACGGATGATCGAATGCATCGGCAGGTAGGTGCGTTTCACGTTCTCGAACTCGGACTTGATTTTCTCTTCCGACGGGTCGACGACGAGGGTACTGCGCTCGCCGAACACGAGTTCCTCGATCTCGATGAAACCGAACATGGCGCCATGGCCGACCTCACGGGCGTAGATCTCGTAGACCTGCCCCTGGCTCATGAAAACGACTCGAAATAGATTTTGCTTGCTCATCCTGTAGCTAAGGATACCTCGCGCGACGCGTTGTGTATCCAGAATCTCTGGCCAACGATCCCTCGTTTATATGGTCTGTCGCACTCATATAAAGGGCCGGTCGGCAGACAAACAATGCCGACTTATGTGAACTGCATCGCAGCGTATCCCCTTGATTCTCGCCAGTATTCGTATGTCATGACATGCCAGCTCGAAATTATCTCCGAACACCGCGATATCGTGGGTGATGATGCCGTGCGCGTCTTCCGCGAGGAAGGCGGCACGATCGGCCGTTCATTGCAGAACGACTGGATATTGCCGGACCCTGACCGCTATATCTCCGGCCGGCACGCCACGATCGACTTCAAGGGTGGCATCTACTACCTCGTCGACACGAGTTCGAACGGCGTCTATATCAACGGCGATTGCGAGCCGGTCGGCAAAGGCAACGTGCGCCGCCTGTTCAACGGCGACATGCTGCGTCTCGGCGATTTCGAGATCGCGGTATCGATCGACCACGGCGAGAGCATCATCGTGCCGCTGGACGGGCCCGATTCGCCGGTCGAGGAAAATGTCGCGCCGCTTGTTGCCGAAGACTCGATTGCAACGGGCGTCGCACTTCTCGACGAGGAGGAAATCACCGGCGACGATGAGTTCCAGTCGGCCCTGTTTGGCGCAGCGGCCGACACCGGCATCGTCGAGCGCGCCGTACAGACCGTCGCCGCGCAGGATCTCGAAGAGATGATCGAGGCTCCGCAACACTCGGTGCCGCGCGAGCTGGCGGAAGCCGACCTCGTGGCGACCGACCTGATCGACTCGTTCCTCGATGGCCTGGGCATCAACCGGGCCGAGCTGCACCCCTCGGTCGACCTCGGCCAGGTCATGCAGAACGCCGGCGAAGTGCTGCGTGAGTTCGTCAATGGCACGACGGCGCTGCTGGAAAGCCGCGCGAACATGAAAAATGCGTTCCGCCTGGACCAGACGACGGTGCTGCCGCGGCACAACAACCCGCTCAAGCTGTCGGCCAATGCGCGCGACTCCATCATGCAACTGCTCGTTGGCAAGGAAGGCGAATACCTGGGTCCACGCGACGCTGTGCGCGAAGTCTGCCGCGACCTGCTGTTTCACCAGGACGCCATGCTCGACGGCATGAACGACGCGTTTAACGAATTTGCCGACAAGTTCGAGCCGCAAGAGCTTGCCGAGACCTTTGACCACAACCTTGGCAGCAATTTCCTGCTGCGCTGGCGCAACAAGGCGAAGTATTGGCCGATGTACTGCGACCTCTACCCGATCATCACCGAGAAAGGCAGCGGCCGCTTCCCGCAGATGTATGCCGAGGAATTCGTGGCTGCCTACGAGCGCCAGATCGCGGAATACAAGCGCCTCGGCACCGGCGAGGAGCACCTCAAGGAAACGGTCATCATGAACGAGTCCGACCTCGTTACCGACCCGGCGGTTTCCGATATGGCACAGGACGATCAGGTCGGAGACGGCACGATTGACCTCAACGAGTCCGCGAAGCTGGTGCTGCAGGAGCTTGAAGAAGCCGGCGACGTTGCACTCGAGCAGATCGACGAAGGCAACGATCTCAAGGAGACCGTTGCCCTCGAAGGCGTGTCTCTCGACGATCTGCCCGACGAGGAGCCGGACCGCGCCGAGGGCTAGGCCGCCCGGTTCTGCCGGTTCTCGATCAGGTCGTCCACGACGCCCGGATCCGCCAGCGTCGACGTATCACCCAGTTCACCGTAATCATCCGCTGCAACCTTGCGCAGGATGCGGCGCATGATCTTGCCTGACCTCGTCTTCGGCAATCCCGGCGCCCACTGGATCAGGTCCGGCTTCGCGATCGGCCCGATTTCCTTGCGCACCCACTTCTGCAACTCGGCGCGCAGCTCTTCACTGGCCTCGATACCTTCCATCAGCGTGACGTAAGCGTAGATGCCCTGCCCCTTGATCTCGTGCGGATAGCCAACCACGGCTGCCTCGGCCACGACGTTGTGGGCCACGAGCGCGCTCTCGACCTCGGCCGTACCCATGCGATGACCGGAGACGTTGATGACGTCGTCCACGCGGCCGGTGATCCAGTAGTAACCGTCCTCGTCACGACGCGCGCCGTCGCCGGTCGTGTAGGCGTTGTCAAACGTCGAGAAATAGGTCTCGATGAAGCGCTTGTGATCGCCATAGACCGTGCGCATCTGCCCGGGCCAGCTGTCGGTAATGATCAGGTTGCCGGATACGGCGCCTTCGAGCGTGTTGCCTTCGTTATCGACGATTGCAGGCATGATTCCAAAGAAAGGCTTGGTCGCCGATCCCGGCTTCAGCGCGATCGCGCCGGGCAGCGGAGTAATCAGGATGCCGCCGGTCTCCGTCTGCCACCAGGTATCGACGATCGGGCAACGCCCTTCGCCGACCACGTCGTAATACCAGGCCCAGGCTTCGGGGTTGATCGGTTCGCCGACCGAGCCCAGCAGGCGCAGTGACTTGCGTGATGTCGCCTTGACCGGGTCGTCACCTTCCCGCATCAACGCGCGGATCGCCGTTGGCGCTGTGTAGCAAATGTTGACGTCGTGTTTGTCGCAGACTTCCCAGAAACGCGACGAAGTCGGGTAATTGGGTACGCCTTCGAACATCAGCGTGATCGCGCCGTTGGCTAGCGGGCCATAGACGATATAACTGTGCCCGGTCACCCAACCCACGTCCGCGGTGCACCAGTAGACGTCGCCCGGGTGATAATCGAAGACATACTCATGTGTCACCGCGGCATAGACGAGATAGCCGCCTGTCGTGTGCAGGACGCCTTTCGGCTTGCCGGTGGAGCCCGACGTATAGAGGATGAACAGCGGATCCTCGGCGTTCATTTCCTCGCACGGGCAATCGGCGTCGACCTCGGCCTCGAGATCGTGCAACCAAACATCCCGGCCCTCGACCCAGCCCACGTCGTTGCCGGTATTCCTGACGACCAGCACTTTCTCGAGGGTCGTCACCTCGGGATTCGCTGCCGCCGCATCGACGTTCGCCTTCAGGGGAACGATCCGGCCACCGCGCAGACCTTCGTCCGCGGTAACGACAATATTCGACTCGCAGTCCTGGATACGGCCGGCCAGCGCATCGGGCGAGAAGCCACCGAAAACGACCGAGTGAATGGCGCCAATACGGGCGCAGGCCAGCATTGAAATTGCGGCCTCGGGAATCATCGGCATGTACAGCGTAATGCGGTCGCCTTTCTTGGCGCCTATCGCTTTCAGGGCATTCGCGAACTTGCAGACCTTCTCATGCAATTCGCTGTAGGTGATCTTGAGATCGCGGGATGGATCATCGCCTTCCCAGATGATCGCGACGTCGTCGCCTTTCGTGTCCAGGTGCCGGTCGATGCAGTTGTAGCAGACGTTCAGTGTGCCGTCCTGGAACCAGCGGATGTGCAAGTCGTCTTTCGCAAACGACACGTCTTTGACCTGGGTAAACGGCTTGATCCAATCGATTCGCTGCGCCTGCTCGGCCCAGAATCCCTCGTTGTCCTCAACCGACCGGGCATACATCGCCTCGTAGCCAGCCTCGTCCACCAGCGCGCGTTCCTTGACCTCGCTACTTACCGGGTAGATTTCACTCATTGCTAGTCGCCTTTAGTTTCAAAGCGCAGCCAGCCGTTTGGCGAGCTGCAAGATTCGTTGTGCCTGCACCAGGTGCGGACGGTCGATCATCTCGCCATCCATACCCAGCGTGCCGGCGTCCGGATTCGCGGCGAACAGTTCGACGATACGCCTCGCCCTGTCCAGCTCCGCCGTCGTCGGCACGAACGCCCGGTTGATGACGTCGACCTGCGCGGGGTGGATGGCCAGCATTCCCGAAAATCCGTCACGCCGGGCAGCCGCGGCATACGTTGCCAGACCCTCCTCGTCGCGGAAATCCGTAAACACCGTATCAATGGCGGGGACTTCCGCAGCGTGCGCCGCGAACAGGCACAGGGACCGGGCGGTCTCGTAGGGTGGCAGCCACGCGCCGTCCTCGTCGCGGTTCGCCGCGGCCCCGACGGCCGCCGCCAGGTCCTCGGCCCCCCAGGTCATGCCGGCCAGGCGATCCGTGACGCCGGCATACTCGCCGAGCGTGAAGATGGCCCCCGGAGTCTCGGTGCAGATCGGCAGGATGGCGGTTTGACCCGGCTCGAGGCCATGGGCCTGTTCATGCTCCTGGAGCAGGTTCGCCAGTCGCCGCAGGTCTTCGGCGCCTGCGGCCTTCGGCAGGACGATACCTGCTGGAGCGGCCGGCATGATGGCCTGCAAATCGGCCGCAGCAGCATCGCTACTCAACGGGTTGATACGGACCCACGCAGTCCGGCGATCAGCGAGGAACTCGCGGCAGAGCTCGCGCGCGGCCGGCTTCGCGTCCGGCGTAACCGAGTCTTCCAGGTCGAGGATCAGGGCGTCGGCACCGACGTCCGCCGACTTCTTGAGCTTGCGCTCGCTGTCGCCGGGAACGAACAGGTAGCTGCGGTTCATTCGGGCTTCTTGAGCATTAGCGCCGTTCGTTTGCAGATGCCGACAAGCTCATCGTGCTGGTTGTAAGCCCGATGCTCGAAAACGACGATGCCGTTGTCGGGTCGCGACTTGCTCTCGCGAACCTCGAGCACCTCGGTTTCGATGCGGATCGTATCGCCGTGAAAGAGCGGCTTCGGAAATCGAACCTCGTCCCAGCCGAGGTTGGCGACCGTCGTCCCGTGCGTGGTGTCGTTGACCGAGATGCCAACCATCAGGCCCAGGGTCAGGCAGCTATTCACGAGCGGCTGGCCGAATTCCGTGTTCTTCATGTACTCGGCGTCGAGGTGCAGGGACGCCGGGTTGTGCGTCATCGTCGTGATGAGCACGTTATCGGCCTCGGTGACCGTGCGCCGAATCGGGTGGTCGAAGGTCTGCCCGACCGAAAACTCCTCGAAATACAGGCCCGGCATTCGTTAATCCTCGGCTTGCGCCCGCTCGATAGCCTCGACGATCAGTCGCCTGGCGTCATCGACCCCGTGCCAGTCGCCGATCTTGACCCACTTGCCTGGCTCGAGGTCCTTGTAGTGCTCGAAAAAATGTTCGATCTGCTGCAGCGTGATATCGGGCAGGTCGCTGGCGGTCTTCACATGATCATAACGCCTGGTCAGGGCATGCGATGGCACGGCGATGACCTTCTCGTCCTGGCCCGCATTGTCTTCCATGATCAGCACGCCAATCGGTCGCACGTTGATCACACAGCCGGGAACCAGCTGACGCGTGTTACAGATCAGAACGTCGATCGGGTCGCCGTCTTCGGAGAGCGTGTGGGGAACGAAACCGTAGTTACCGGGATAGGCCATCGGCGTATAGAGGAAACGATCGACAACCAGCGTGCCGGCCTCCTTGTCGAGTTCATACTTGATGGGATTGCCGCCGACAGGGACCTCGACGATGACATTGACGTCTTCCGGCGGGTTCTCCCCGATGGTGATGGCATCGATTCGCATGGGGCAGATTCTACCCTAATCCATGCGACTACTTCGTTGCGCGTC
>JASJCH010000052.1 GCA_030066075.1 Woeseiaceae bacterium | reverse complement strand
CGCTTTGCTCGGCGTCCGCAACGGCGGAGTCGGCTTTGTCCGCGATCGCATCCCAGGCTTCCTTGAGTTCCTTGAGCAAGCCCGTTACTTCGTCGAGCATTTGCACATCGTCGTGCAGGTTGGCCTCGAGCAGGCGCCGCATCATATACGCGTACAGCGCGTCGAAGTTTGCGGCCATGTTCTCATCCGCCTTGTGGTTGAGACTGGCCTGCAGGCCGTTGATGATGCTGATGGCGCTGCCGATGTTCACGCCCTTCTCGTACGTTTCCTCGTTCTGCATGTGCCGTCGGGCAATGCTGATTCTCGCCACGGCCTGTTCCATCATGAGCTGGATGATCTGGTGCGGCGTGGCGGAAGCAATGCGACTCTGTGTGTCGAGTTGCTGGTACTGGCGGGCAGCCGCGCCGGATGAGGTCGTCGTCAGGTTCATAGTGTTATCCCGATTGACCCGGGTTCGTGTACCCAGGCAGGTTGTTGAGTTGCTGCGTCAGGAAGTTACTCGTCGAGGACAGTTGGGCAAGTAGCGAGTCGAGCGCATTGAACTGGCGCAACAGCCGGGTTTCGAGTGAAGCGAGACGCTCCGTTAATGCGGTTCGATCATCGGCAAGGCCGTCAATGGTGTCCGTCAGGCCCTTCGTGCGGGCCTCGATAATACCGTCGGCATCCAGAAAGCTGTCGGTCAGGTCGAACAGCCGCGTTGCGTAGCCGCTGTCGTCCGCGAATAGCTGCCCGAGCTTCGTGAACTCGCTCGCGAGCACATCTGACACTTCATCGTCGTTTATCTGCATCTTGCCGTCGAGCTGTACCTCGATACCAACGTCGCGCAGCATCGAGAACGGCAGGTTCGGGTTATTGACAGCAACGCTGAGCTCCCGGCGAAGCTGGTCGCGGATACTGCGGATTGTAGAGTCACCGACGAGTGCCGCGGCGACTTCAGTCTCCGCGTCGTAACTCGTAATGTTGTCGAAAGTTTCGATCAGCTGGTTGTAGGACTCGACGAAGTCGTCCATCAGGTCCCTGACCGCCTCCGTATCGTTCTCGACCTTGATAGTCTCCGTGGCGCCGGAAGTCTGCTGGAAGATATCGATCGCGACTCCCGGAATCGCTCCGGAGAAGCTGTTGGTGTCGCTGCCGACGTCAAAACCGTCAATTCGGATCAGGGCATCCTGCGCCGCGATTGACTCGGTGAGCGCGGTCAGGCCCATCCCCGGGTCATACTCGAGAGCGCTCAGACCGCCGTCTCCGCCCGCCTGGGTTACCGTGATGCCATTCGCGGCCCCGGTCGATTCTGCCGTCAGGATCAGGTAGCTGCCGCTGTCGGCATTGACGATCGTCGCTGCGACGCCAGGATTGTCGGGCGCTGCATTTATCGCCTCCTGGATGCCCGCAAGCGTGTTGTTCTCCTCGGTGATTTCGATATTGGCGGATGTGGTACCGATCGTGAGGGTCAGCGTCCCCGTGCCGACGGCCGTGTCCGAGTCGGTAAAGGCAGTAGATGTGAGCTTCTGCGCCTGGGCCAGTTGTACGACTTCCAGCGAATAGCTCGCCGGCAGCGCGTCGTTGCCCGCCGTCACCGAGAAATACTCGATGTTGCTGGCCGTGGCCCGACGACTCAGGAACTGGTCGAGGTCTTTCATGACCTCCAGCTTGTCGCGAAAATCGGCGAGCGACGATTTGATGCTGCCAAATGCCGAGAGCTTCGCCGTCGCCCTCGCTTCCTGTTGGCTGATTCTCGAATCCACCGGTTGGCCCTCCGCAGCAACTAATTGCTGGACGATTCCCGCAATGTCGAGACCGGAGCCAATACCGCTGGAAATTATGCTAGCCATACCCGATTAGTGAGCAAGATCCGTGCCACATCGCCGATCGACACCGCGAGGCGTCTGTCAAACGAGGGCGTCGTAGAGCCGCAGCTCGATCCAGCCATCCTTGGTCAGGACAATATCGGCCTTGTCAGGTGGAATCTGGCGAATAACCTCGCCGGTTTCGCGATCCAGCACCTGGATTACCGACTGGCCGCTTTCCATGTCCACCTCGAAGCGCAAATCGCGCCCGATGCTCTGACTTGCGAGGTTCAGACCACGCGCAAGTTCCTGCGCATTCGGGCGTTCTTGTTCCGCTGGCGGCACCGTGTTGCCGGGCGCGGGCCGACCATTGCCGGCCGAGTCATCGCCGGCGGCCCGTGGACGCAGCGCAGCAACTACGCCGGTCGCGGAACTCGCTATCTTGATGTCTTGGTCGCCCATTTGCTCTCTCCCGATGTGCCAGGAGCAGGCGGCTATTCAGCCGCCTGCTCTTAGCGTCTTACGCGGTCTCTACTCCCTGTTACTGCAGCAGACTCAGCGCCAGCTGGGGCTGTGCGTTTGCCTGGGAGAGAACTGCCACGCCCGCCTGCTGCAGAATCTGCGCCTTGGTGAGGGCGGCAGTTTCGGCTGCGAAGTCGGCGTCCTGGATCCGGCCGCGAGAAGCCGAGAGGTTCTCACTAACCGTCTGCAGGTTGACAATCGTCGACTCGAAGCGGTTCTGGATTGCGCCGAGGTTGCCGCGCAGGCCGTTGACGTCCGACAGTGCGGAGTCGATGCGTGCGATCGCGAAGTTAGCGTTAGCGACCGTGTCAACGGTGACACCTGACAGCGTCGTCGCGGCGCCCGCGGTCTCGTCTGCGGTAGCAGCGGCCGACAGACCGGTCGCGTTCGTGCCACCGGCAACCGTTTCCGTAACAGTCACGTTCGTGGCGTTGCTGTTCAGGATCTGCAGCGTTCCACCGCCGTTGACGAAGGCGGAAACACCCTCGACATTGGCGTTGTTGATCGCGTCAGCAGCTTCCTGGATCGTAGCGCCGGCCGCAACCGTGGCGGTGCCATAGAGATCAGCCGTCGTGCCGTCACCGAACTGGAGCTGCGCGAAGTTGGCTGCGTCCGTGTCGGTCATGTCGAAAGCACCACCCGCGACGGTGTTGACAGTGCCGATTGCGGCTGCCGTGACGTCCGTCGTCAGAGATACCGAGATCGTCTCGCCAACGTTAGCACCAACCTGGAAGACAGCCGTACCGAACGAACCGTCAAGCACCTTGACGCCGTTGAAGCTGGTCTGCTTGGCGATGCGGTCGACTTCGGCGAGGCGCTCGGTGACTTCTGCGTCGAGTGCCGCGCGGTCTGATGCCGAGTTCGTCGCGTTAACCGACTGAACGGCGAGTTCGCGAATTCGCTGCAGGTTGTTCGTCAACTCACCCAGGGCGCTCTCGGCCGTCTGCGACAGCGAGATGCCATCCGAGGCGTTGCGAACGGCCTGGTTGAGGCCGCGAATCTGCGTGGTGAAGCGCTCGGAGATTGCGAGACCTGCCGCATCGTCCTTCGCACTGTTAATCCGCAGGCCCGTTGACAGCCTTTCGAGAGACTGGTTAAGCAAACCCTGCGAACGATTCAAGTTCCGTTGCGCATTAAGCGAAGCAACGTTTGTATTGATCGTCTGTGCCATTTCAATTTACTCCATAAGTTTCAAGTTTCGCCCGGTCTGCTAATGCCGCCGGAAGTTTGCAACTGGCCAGATATCAATTTCTCGACCACCGTACGATGAGGTTATCGGTCGGCGGAGCGCAAACTTGAGGGGAGTTTTGGGAACAACGGCTGGCGTGACCGGCAGGCTGCCGGAATTCTTTAGCCCGGGGTGCCTGAAACGTGACGCAGTTCGCTTAGCTGGCTACAGGTAGTTGAACAGTGAAAGCTGCTGGGTGTAGGTGAACGTCTTCTGGGCCGCTTCCAGGGCCGCAGATTCCGCCGATAGCCGTGAAATCGCCTCGGCGTAGTCCAGGTCACGGATTTCTGCGAGCGTGGCTTGCAGCGAGAGTTTGGTTGCACCATTGCTGTCGACCTGGTTCTCGATCGCCGCCAGGCGCGATCCGACGCGCGTCCGCACATCCAGGATATTCCCGAGGGCCTGGTCGAGGTTCAGGAGACCCTCGTTGAGCATGTTGTTCATGGCGGCTCGCGACTGATCGTCGTAGACGGCGGATTCCATCGCGGAGGCCAGGTTGTCGATCGTTGCGAACATACTCTGGGTCTGGCTCGGCTCGACCGTGAACACGTCATTGGCGGCCGGTGCGCCGGTTATCGTCAGTTCGACGCCGCGGAAACTGATGTTGTCGCCCGTCGCAAACGTGCCGCTCGTCACCACACCGCCGCCGGAATCCAGCACCTCGTAGTTGGCAGGATCGATGAACCGGACCTCGTAAGTGCCCGCATCGTATTGCGTCGGATCGGTGACGCTGTAGGTGCCGAACATCCCGGTGCCGGTGTTGGCGCCGGCGGCCGAGACGCTGATGCTGCCGATGCCGGTGCGCACGCGGAAGAACACTTCGGACCCGGGATCACTGTCGGCCAGTTCGCGCCCTTCGCCAATCTGTATCCGGCGCTGGCCCTGGTCGCCGTTGTAGGTGAACAGGGAACCGGTGCGGGTTACGGGCCGGGTATCCACCTGGTTACCCGCGAACAGGTAGTTGCCGTTGCCGTCCTTCTGGTTGGCCAGCTGCTGCAAATTGTCGAGATGTTCTCGAATCTCGACCGCAATCAGCTTGCGCGTCTCGTTGCTCTGCGTGGCGTTATTCGCTTGCAGCGTCAACTCCCGCACGCGCTGCAACACGTTGTTCACCGAACCCAGCGTCGCCTCTTCCTGGCTGAGCCGGTTCCCGGCGATGGTCGCATTGCGGTCGAACTGCTCGATGCGGGAAATCGATTCGCGCAGATCGATCGCGCGTGCCGACCCGATAGGGTCGTCGGATGGATTCAGGATCCGCCGGCCGCTGGAGATCTGCCGCTGGGTCACGTCGAGCGCCTGCTGGAGGCGCTGCATGGCCTGCAGGCCGAGGAGGTAACTACCCTGGTTGGAGACTCGCATGGTTATCGACTCGTCGCTGCCAGCAGCGTATCGAACAGCGTCTTGGTGACGTTGACGACCTGCGCAGCGGCCTGGTACGCCTGTTGGAAACGGATGAGGTTGGCGGCCTCTTCATCCAGGTTGACGGCCGATTTGGAAAGCACCTCGTTCTGGGCATTCGAGTGAATGACGCTCTGCGCATCGAGACTCGCCTGGATCTGGTAGGTGCTGCTGCCGACGCTGGCGACGAGCTGGCCGTAACTCTCGCCGATACTGATCGCGCCGCCATCCAGAACCCCGGCCGCCTGGATATCCGCCAGCAGCAGCGCGTTGCCGTTGTCGCCGCCGGCGGCGGCGTTCGGCTCGATGGTGAACTGATCGCCCGTCCCCGGGTTACCCGTTATCGTTACAGAGGTGCCATTGATGACGATCGGCTGACCGTCGGTATAGGTGAATGACCCGGCGCCATTCACCTGGTAAGTATTCGCCCCGGTGAACTCGATCACGGCCGTCGTTAGCAGGTTCGGATCAGCCGGATCCGCTGCCGACACACTATTCACGGAAGCGTCGCCGATATTACCGAGCGCAGCCTGTACCCGGGTCGGCGCCGAGAGCGCGATCGAGCGTGGATCGGATATCAGCGTTTGAATCGAGCTGGCAGCACCATGCCCTGTACGGATCATGACGCGATCGCCCGCCGCCGCTGCGCCACCAACCTCGATGCTGATGCCGTCGGCGACGAACGGATCGGCCGCGGTACCGCTACCGGTCAGCGGAATACTCGCGCCGGTATCGGCGCGCGTCAGACCGTAAGATGCACCGTCGAACTCGAGAATGTAGTCGGCCCCGGTGAATGCCCCGAGATCAGAGACCGTCGCTGTTGCCGTCCCGCTACCGGAATTGCCGGATGAGTACAGTACGCCGGGCGGGTCAATGGCAAAGAAATCGCCGCCCAGGTTGCCGCGCAGGTCCATGCCTGCGGCATGCTGAGCATTGAACTGCTGCACGAAAGCCACGGCCGTCTGGCCGAGGGATTGTCGGCTCGTATCGAGCATTCGCGAGCGAAACTCGAGCAAGCCGCCCAGCGTACCGCCCGACAGCGAGTTGTCTATCGGCGTATCGCCGCCCGCGCCGCGATAGACGACGCGCAGTCGCGTCGGCTCGAATTCGCTGGGCCGAACGTCCAGCGCTTGCGCTTCGGCGCCGAGCACCAGCGCCTGGCCGCTGCCAACAAACACATTGACGGAGCCGTCATCCAGCTGGGATGTAGACACCGAGACAAGTCCCGACAGTTCGAGCAGCAGCTGATCGCGGCGATCGAGCAGATCATTGGGCTTCGCGCCCGCACCGGCCAGCGCAATCCTGTCGTTAACCTCACCAATTTCCGCGGCGACGCGGTTGATGTCATCCACCGCCAGGCGGACGCGGTCGTTGACCTCGGACTCCAGCGACTCGAGGCGCGCATCCAGCGAGTGGAAACGACTGACCAGGCCATCCGCCTCGCCCAGCATTGCCTGGCGCACCGGGAGATTAGCGGGATCGTTGCCCACGTCCTGCAGGGAATTGAAGAAGCCCTGCATACCCGTATTGAGACCCGTATCCGGATCTGCGAGGAGGCTGTCGACCTGCCCGGCCAGCGCGTTCAGGATATTGAAACGATTCAGGCCGGTATTGGAGGTGCGCAACTGCTCAACGAGCAGCGCGTCGTACATGCGCTCGATCGAACGGATCTGTGTGCCGCCACCGATGTAGGTCTGGCCGGCGCCGCCGCCAATGCGTGCGGTGAATTCGGGGACCTGCCGGCTGTACCCCGGCGTGTTCGCATTCGCGATATTGTGGCCAGTCAGGTCGAGTGCACGCTGAAACGCCAGCATGCCGCTTAGACTCGTTTTCAACAGGTCAGGCATTACGGTTCCCCTTTAGACGCCTTCCATTGTCAGATCGCATCGGCCGGCTGTCGCTGGTTTATCGGCTGGTCAGCCTCAGACTTTAAGGCGGCAACTGCACGCCGCATCGTTTCACCCTGTGCGACGTCTCGTAACTTCGCGGCATACAAGGGGTCGGTGGCGTAACCGCTTGTCTGCAGTGCGCGCGCGAATCCCTCGATGTCGTCGCCATGATCCCTGACCGCGGCATAGCGCGGGTTCTTGGTCAGCAGCTCGGAATAATCCTCGAACGTCGCTGCTACGTCCTGGTAGGCGCGAAACTCCGCGACCTGCCGCCGCGGCAAGCCGTCCTCGAATTCGATCGTGTGCTTGGCGACGCGCTGTCCTGGCCAGCCTTGCGCCGCCTTGATGCCAAACAGGTTGAAGCTGCTGCTACCGTCGGAGTGACTTGGCACGAATGCGCCCCAGCCCGTTTCCAGGGCTGCCTGTGCAACCACCGCCTCGGTCGAGACATTCAGGCGCTGGGCGACTTTTTCCGCATGCGGCCAGATGTCGCGGGTGAAACTGGTCGGGTCGCGCCAGTGTGGCTCCGCGGCGCGCGGGATCTCCGGCAAACGCAGGTTTACCGGTGTCGATTCGACAGTCTGTTCGCCGCCAAGCTGGCGCACCAGCATGTCCGCGAGCCCGATGCCCCTGCCACTGGACATCTCGAGCGCCAGCTGTTGATCGAGCATGCCCCGGTACATCTCGTGCTGCTCGCTGTTGCCAATCAGGGGATCGCCGAGAGAGGCCTCACGCATGTTGTTGAACACCATCTCGATGAAGAGCGCTTCGAACTGGCCCGCCACCTCGCGCAGCACCGCAGGATCATTACGCTCCGCGCCTGCGCGCAGCGTGCTGAACTGGGTGAAGTCGGTGACGGCGGCAGTCATTTCATCACCTAGATGACAACGAGTTCTGCCCGCAGGGCACCGGCCTGCTTCAGGGCTTCGAGGATCGCAACAAGATCGCCCGGCGCCGCGCCGACCCGGTTAACCGCCTGCACTATCTCGTCAAGACTGGTGCCCGACTCGAACAGGAACATGCTGCCCCCCTCCTGGGTAATCTCGATTGCCGTGTTTGGCAGGACGACGGTCTGTCCGGCATCGCTGAACGGGGCGATAGGCTGACTCGCGTACGGGTCTTCGCTGATCGTCACGACGAGGGCACCGTGCGAGACCGCGGCCGGCGTTACCCGGACGTTCTCCCCGATCACGACCGTACCGGTACGTGAATTCACGATGACCTTGGCAGCGACCGCGCCCGGCTGCACTTCGAGGTTCTCCAGCGCTGACACGAAAGCGCTGCGCTGGCCATTGTCGACAGGAGCGCGTACGGCGACGGACACGGCATCAATGGACTGTGCAGTACCCTCGCCCATCGTTGTATTGATCTGTTCCGCCAACCGATTCGACGTCGTGAAGTCGGGCGTATGCAGGTTGAGGACGATTGCCTCATTGGTCAGGAAGTCGCTCGGCACTGTGCGCTCCACGGTCGCGCCGTTGGGAATCCGGCCGGCGCTGGGGATATTGACCGTTACGCTGGAACCGTCGTCACCGAACACTCCAACACCGCCGACGACGAGGTTGCCCTGGGCGATCGCATACACGTTGCCATCTGCCCCGCGCAGCGGAGCCATCAGCAGGCTGCCGCCGCGGAGACTCTTGGCATTACCGATCGAAGCGACTGTGACATCGATCGTTTGCCCGGGCTTGGAAAACGGCGGCAGCTCCGCCTGGATCGTGACGGCAGCCACGTTCTTGAGCTGCAGGCTGACGCCGGGCGGAATGGTCACGCCGAATTGCGTCAGCATGTTGACGATGCTCTGTACAGTGAACGGCGTCTGCGTAGTCTGGTCACCCGTGCCCCGGAGGCCGACGACCAGGCCGTAGCCGACGAGCTGGTTGTTACGAACGCCGGCGACGCTGGCAAGATCCTTGACGCGCTCCGCCAGCGCTGACTGTGTGCCGATCAGGAAAAACACGACCAGCAATGCCAGGCCCCGCAGCCATTCCTGTCCCTTAGATCTTTGATGCATGGTCATCCTCTGTATCAATACGGCGAGAGCACCGAGTTAAAGAAGCGCGCCAGCCAGCCCATGGTGTTGGCATCCGCGAGCACACCCTTGCTGCTGTAAGTAATCTGCGCGTTGGAAATACGTGTGGAGAGAACGGTGTTGTCCGTCTCGATATCGCGAGGACGGATGATCCCGGATACCCGGATGAACTCGCGCCCCTGGTTGAGGGTCAGCCACTTCTCGCCGCGGATGACGAGGTTGCCGTTGGGATGGCGATCGACCACGGTCACCGTGATATCGCCGACCAGGCTGTTGCTCTGGCTGCTCTCGCCGGAGCCCTCGAAAGTGGAGTCACCGGACAGGCTGCCGCCGAACAGCGGGTCGCCGTTCTTGGTAATGGGCCGCCCGAACACGGTTGGATTCACGAGCGTCGCCTCGGTCGCCTTGGACGTCGAGGTCTGCGATGCCTTGCTCGCATTGGTTCGCTCCGCAAGCCGGACGGTGAGTATGTCGCCCACGCGATTGGCCTTGAGGTCCTCGAACAGGCGCATATCGGTTTCCGCCCGGTAGATGGTTCCATCAGCCGGCGGCGCATACATGACCTCAACCGGCGGCGGCGGCGCGTAGGACCCATCATCCATGGGCATCATCGAGCATCCCGCGAGGCCGGCGCCCATCAAGAGGCAGACACTGCCCGCTATGACTTTAGTTAACCGAGTCATCGTCGCTCCCGCTACAGGTTGTTGTTGAGGTACTGCATCATCTGGTCGTTCGTCGAGATGGCCTTGGAGTTCATCTCGTACGCGCGCTGCGTCTCGATCATGTTGACCAGTTCCGCGACGACGTTGACGTTCGACCCCTCGAGGTTGCCCTGCGCCAGGGTGCCGAGCCCCGTCAGGCCCGGAGTCCCGGACTGGACCGGACCGCTCGAGGCCGTCTCGATGTAGAGGTTCTCGCCGATCGGCTGCAAACCGGCCACATTGATGAAATCCGCGATTTCGATGGAGCCTACCTGCGACGGTTGTGTCTGCCCGGCCAGCCGGACCGAGACGATGCCGTCTACACCGATTGTTATGGTCTGAGCACCATCCGGGATTGATACTCCGGGCTGCACGAGGTAACCGCTCGACGTCACGATTTCGCCCTGGTCATTGATCTTGAACGCGCCATCGCGGGTATAGGCCATCTCGCCGTCCGGCTTCAGCACCTGGAAAAAGCCGCGCCCGTTGATGGCTACGTCGAGCGCATTCTCGGTGTTCATCACGCTGCCCTGTGTGAACAGCTTTTCTGTCGCTACCACCCGTACACCCGTGCCGAGCGTCATGCCCGTTGGCAAAATCGTGTCCTGGGAACTCGAACCGCCCGGCTGGCGAACGTTCTGGTACAGCAGGTCCTCGAACACCGCTCGTCCCTGCTTGAAACCCGTCGTGTTGACGTTGGCGAGATTATTCGAAATCACCGCCATGCGCGTCTGCTGCGCATCCAACCCTGTCTTCGCAATCCATAATGCTTGTGTCATACCTATCTCCTGCGCGACTCGTTAACCAAGCCTCATCATCTGTGCTGCCGCGTCGGCATTGTCTTGCGACGCCTTGATCATGTTCACCTGCATCTCGTACTGTCGCGCCAGCTCGATCATGTTGACGAGCGTCATGGCGACATTGACGTTACTGTTCTCCAGCGCGCCGTTGGTGACCTTCACGTTCGCGTCCGAGAACGCAATCTCATTGTTGGGCAGGTAGAAAAGGCCGTCCTCGCCCTTTTGCAGGCGGCGCACGTCCGGGTTGACCAGCCGGATGCGGTCCGCGATCGTCAGGGTCTCGGGCCCGGACCCGAGCGGCTGCACGGAAACCGTGCCGTCCCGGCCAATCTCGATCTTGTTGTTGGGCGGCAGTGACAGCGGCCCTCCGTCGCCCAGCACGAGGTGCCCGTTGCCCGTCGTCAGCAAGCCGCCGGGTTCGAGCTGCAGGTTGCCGGAGCGCGTGTACGCCTCACGGCCATCCGCCGCCAGCACCGCGATGAACCCGCGTCCGCGTATTGCAATGTCGAGATCGCGGCCGGTGTTCATGATGGGACCCTGCGACATGTCTGTGCCATAGGACTCGACCACCGCGTTGACGCGTGAGTCGACGCCAGGGCCCTCCACGGGGACCGAGCTGAACGCGTGCAGATCAGCGCGAAAACCCGTGGTCGAAATATTCGCCAGATTGTTGCTGTTGATCGCTTGCGCCGTTTCAGTTTGCTTGGCGCCGGTCATCGCGGTGTAGATCATCTTGTCCATGGCGTCAGCTCAGCTCCTCCGTTACCGGATATTGATGACGGTCTGGGTGACGGCGTCGGCGGTCGAGATCATCTGCGCGTTGGCCTGGAAGTTGCGCTGCGCGGTGATCATGTCAACGAGCTGCGCGGTCAGGTCCACGTTGGAGGCCTCGAGAGCACCCGACTGGATATTGCCGAACGAGGCCGTGCCTGCCTCACCCAGCAATGCGTCACCGGACTGGAACGATTCGGCCCAGGCCGTATCGCCGATCTGCTGCAGGCCCTGCGGGTTCACGAAGTTGGCGAGAGCGAGCTTGCCGAGCGATGTCGACTGGCCGTTGGTAAACCGCGCGAACACCACGCCTTCCGTGTCAACGCTGACGCCGGTCAGGCGGCCCGTCGTGAAGCCGTCTTGCGACAGCGAATTCACGCCGAAGTTATCGCCGAACTGGGTAGCGTTCAGGAAATTCATGGACATGGTGATCGGGGCCGCACCCGTGCCCGGATCGTAAGGCGCCAGCGGCATCAGGCCGCCGGCCGGAAGATTGAGGCTGCCATCGGGATTAAATTCGATCGGCAGGGCGCCTGCCACCGGGTTGCCGGCAATCTCCACCTGCGTGTTCCAGACGTTTGGTACGGCGTCCTTGATGAAGTACACGGTCGCCGTGTGCGGCGAGCCGAGCGAGTCGTAGACCGTTACCGACGTCGTATGGTTGAAGCTGGCGGGATCATTCGCGTCGAATACCGGGTTCAGAGGCACCGCCGCGTTGGCCGGCAAGTTGATACCGAAGTCTGCCTGCGTGGTTGCCGCCGGCGGATTGGCGCCGATGGTCAGCTGCAGATCCTGCGGCGTGCCGGTGTTGAACAGGTTGTTACCCGCGTACGGATAGGCCTGTAAGCGCGCGCCTTGCGAATTAACAACGAAGCCCTGGTTGTCGACACCGAACGCGCCGGCGCGCGTGTAGCTGCGCGCGCCACCATCGCTCAGTACGAAGAAGCCCTCACCGCCGATCGCAAGATCGAGTGCATTGTCCGTGAAGTCGATGTTGCCCTGGGTAAACTGCTGGGCAATGGAAGACAGTCTTACGCCGCTACCTGACGCACTCGAACTGACGCTCTGAGTGCCGACCGCAAACACCTCCGCGAACTGCGCGCGGGACATCTTGAACCCGGTCGTATTGACGTTGGCCACGTTATTGGCCGTAACTCCGAGGTCGGCCGATGCGGCGTTCAGACCGCTGAGTGCAATGGCAAATGGCATGAGTGATTCTCCTGGTTAGCTGCTATTTAACGATCTGGTAAACCTGCGCGAGCGGCATAGAGAGGCCGCCGTTCAGGTTGAGACGCATCCCCTGGCCGAACTGGCCCAGCGTGATGCTGTTGATTGTGGATTCGATGGCCACGGGCGAGCCTTCGACCTGCCCGCCGCGGACAACCCGCGCCTCGATCCGGTAATGGCCCGGCCCGGCCAGCTCGCCGGCCGAGTTCCTGCCATCCCAACTGAACGAAGTCAGGCCGGCATCCTGCTGGCCCAGCCGCATCGTTTGCAGCAGTTGCCCGGTCTCGTCGAGGATGTCGATCTGCACGTCGCTGGCGCTCGAGCTCAGCTCGATCGCGCCGTTAATGCTGCCGCCCGACTCCAGGTAGCCGACGTCGGTAACGGCAAGCACCTTGTGACCGACCAGGCTGGCTGCCTGCAATGTCTGTTCTCCCTGGATCGCATTGGAGAGGCCCTCGAACGCGGAATTTAGCGAGTCAATGCCGCTGACCGTGCTGAACTGGGCCAGCTGGCCGAGAAACTCACCGTTCTCCATCGGTTTGAACGGATCCTGGTTCTTGAACTGGGTAATCATCAGTGTCAGAAAGTCCGACTGGCCCAGTTCGTCGTTGCGCTTGGCCTGCGGTGGCGGCGCAAAAATATCCGACTCATTGACGGGTGATGTCGTTGTCATGGTTACTCTCCCTAGCGCCCGAGACTCAGCGTCTGCAGCAGCAGGTCCTTGGTGGTGTTGATGATCTCTACGTTGTTCTTGTAGGAACGCGACGCCGAAATCATGTTGACCATCTCTTCAACCGTGTTCACGTTCGATGCAAAGACATTGCCGTTGGCATCGGCTTCCGGATGCTCGGGCTGGTAACGAACCGACAGGGGCGCGGAGCTTTCGACGATCCCGGACAGCCGCACACCGGCGACGCCGGTCTGGTCCGACAGTGCATCCGGGAAACTGGTGAACACCGGCTGGTGCGAGCGGTAGACCCTGTTGGGATCGCCGCTGACGCTACCGGCGTTGGCCAGGTTGCTTGCGGTGACGTTTAGCCGCACCGACTGCGCGTTCATCGCGCTGCCGGCGACGTCAATAACCGTAAATAGCGACACTATTCACCTCCCTTGATTGCCAGTCGGAGCGTCCGCAGCTTGCCGTCCAGGAATGCCAGGCTGGCGCGGTACTTGAGCGCGTTCTCGGCGAAAGCTGCCTGCTCCACGTCTGTTTCCACCGTATTGCCGTCAAGCGCCGGCTGCACCGGGACTCGATACATGGCCTCGGCGCCATTCCTGGCAGTGCTCCACGACTGGATGTGCAGGTCGCTCGTGCGTTGCAGTCCGATGCCGCCCTGCTGGGCGTCCTTCAACGCGGTGCTGAACTGGATATCGCGAGCCTTGTAGTTCGGCGTGTCTGCGTTGGCGATATTCGATGACAGCAGCTGGTTGCGCTGGGCGCGGAACTTGAGCGCAGTCTCGTGCAATCCGAATCCATCGATTTCCATATTGGCAATCCAAAAAATGCTTTCCTGCAATTCCCTATGCAAGGGCCATGCCAAGTTGCCGAGCCGCCGCCATCGCTGCTGTCCCCAATAGAGGTGCACTGCGCAATCGGCAAGGCTTTGCCGCCCGTTGGCAAGCGTTTGCACGCCTGGCGAGACCGCCGAGTCATAACTGGCATGGCAATTGCATCTACCTTCGTGGAAGGTATTAATGGAGCCGGATTTGAGTGATTTCGTCGGAAATTTGACGTTGCGGTGGCAGCGCCGCCAAGGAGTTGTCGGACCGCGGCAGCTGCTGAGCTGCCTCTATATAGGGCTGTGGCTGCTCCTGCTGGCCCCTGGCGGCGCCGCAGGGGCGGCCGAGCGGCAGTGGCAGCATACGGACGACATCCGGGCTGCCGCGGAAGCCTACTTGCGGGATCGCATTGGCAATTCGTCCGGACATACCACGGTCGAGGCCGGCGCTCTCGATCCGCGGCACCGCCTGCCGCTGTGCGACGCCGATTTGCACGCTTTCATGCGGCGCGGCACCACCATCGGCCCTCGCACGATCATTGGTGTCCGCTGCAGCGGCACGACGTCGTGGACCGTGCACATCCCGGTCAACGTCTTCGTGAGTGCGGATATCCTGGTCGCGGCACGGACCCTGCCGCCAGGCCACCTTATAACGGCATCGGACCTTACCCGCGACAGGCGCGATGTCTCGCGCATGAACGCCGGCTACGTCACTGACGCGAAGGAATTGATCGGGCAGCGGCTGAAGCAGCAGCTCATCGCCGGCCGTCCCTATACTCTGTCCCTGGTCCAGGCAGATCGGCTCGTCAAACGCGGGCAGACCGTTACGCTGGTCGCGTCCAGTGGCGGGATTAACGTATCCATGGCCGGCAAAGCGCTGACCGATGGTGCAATGAATCAGAGAATCCGCGTCGAAAACCTGAATTCGGGGCGGATTGTCGAAGGTATCGTGCGATCCCGGGAGCAGGTGGAAATCCTGCTGCCGGGCACGCGCGATTTTTCCAATGCTACGCCTAAAGTTACCGGAAGCACTGCCGATACACAGGCTAGCAACAATGATCGTTGAGGATTGACATTATGACAAACAGGATCGGCCCCATGGATCATGGCGCAATCAGTAAGACCGGCAGCAAGGTCGAAGATACAAGTGTCGAACGCAAAGTCGGCAATGACACTAATGTATCCAGGGATTCCCGGCAGGAGTCCATTTCGAGCGGCGATACGGTAAACCTGACCAGCAGCGCCAAGTTGCTCGAACGTCTCGAGAAAACCCTGGCGACCCTCCCTACTGTCGACGAAAGTCGGGTAGCGGAGGTCAAGTCCGCTATTGAAAATGGCGACTACGAGATCGATTCCGGGGCAATCGCCGACGCGATGTTGCGCTTCGAACGCTCGCTGGGTGACTAACGATGAACTCGGCTGACGCTCCGGTTGCACGCAAGAGACTCGTCGAGGTTATCGGCGACTCGGTCGTGCTGGCCAATGCGCTCATCGAGGCCCTCGGGAGCGAACGCGGCGCGCTGGAAACCCAGGACATGGACGCGCTGGAGGACATCCTGGGGCAGAAGAGCCAGTGCGTAGAGTCCCTGAGCCGACTGGAAAGGCAGCGTAACGACATCTGCGCCAATGCCGGTTTCGTCGGCGGCGACGATCAGATGGATCGCATGATCGAGTGGTGCGACGAGAACCATGCGGTGGCCGACGCCTGGCGGCAGCTGGTGCAGCTCGCTATCGAATGCAACCGCCGCAATATTTCCAATGGCTCGATCATTCGGGCCCGCAAGCAGCAAATCGAGACAGCCATGGCAGTCGTCCGTGGCGGTTCAATGAATTCAGATACTTACAGCCGCCAGGGTGCCGATCCTGGCGTAAACAACCTACGTTCAATCGTAGAAGCCTGATTATTCAACCGGCCAACGGGACTCGAAACTATGTTGATTGTAAGCCGACGTGACGCCGAATCCATTGAGATCAAACCCGAAGAGGGAATCGATCCGTCGATGACTCTTGGTGATCTGTTCAAGAACGGCCCCATAGAGATCACCATTTTCTCAGCGAGTGGGAACCGGGTTAAGATGGGCGTCCAGGCGCCATCGCAACTGGCGATTTGGCGTAAAAACGCTGTACCGGCCTGAGTGCCGCGAGCCGCGCACAAACAGGCTAAAAACCGGACGCTGCCATGAGAAAAATAATAGCGGCCAGCCTCGCAGTTCTCGGTGTCATGATCCCGTGGAACTGCGCGTCCAGCCAGGCAACTACCCGCATTACCATCGGCGCAATCGTGCCGCCAACCCTCTGCAAATTCCCGGAGTCCTGTCAGACTGCTGTGAAGGGCTATCCTAGCCGGGCGGTTATTGGACGCGACGCCGTCCGCTACAGTGGTGCTCGACCGCGAGTTTTGCACAGAGGGGATCTTCTCGTTGTGCTCTTCTAAAAGAAAAGACCTATCTCCCCAGCTTGCAGAGACTACTGTCGTCATCAGGCGGCCGTCGAAAATCAGGACGGACGATCGGGGCAGGAACGTCCTCGATGCGCCAGAGGAAGACCTCGAATTCGAGTTGCTCTCGACCGGCGAACTCGAAGTCATCTTGCAGGAAGCCAACCGCGAAAGCCTGGACTCCATGGCCGAGATCGCCAGGTCCGCGGAATCCGGAGTGGTTGCGCGGCACCGCGAAACCGGCATTTTTACTGTCGTCACGGACGAAGAACTGCAGATGCTGCGGGAGAGTGATGCGGCTAATCTGCCGGACAGTTCCGATGACGCCACCTCTCCGCCCCTCTCGCTGGTATCGACGCAGATGCTGCAGGTGATGCTCAAGGTGGATGACGCCGAGGACGACCTGCCGGACGAGGAAGCATCGAAAGGGTTCGACCCCTACGATCACAGCTGAGCAGACCGACTCTCCCATTGTGACGACCGGTTTTCGCCGGCCTGGAAGGCTGGTGAATTCTTGAACCGTGTCACACCGCCTCCCCCACGAATTATGTAGCATCTTGCCAACGTCGATAGACCCTATCTCCAAAAGCTTCGCAAGGCATTGAAAGTAGTAGGATTTTTTGGCGCTGCCGGGGTCCATATCCGGTTACAACATGAGGCTAACCCGCAATGAGGCGGGGCGCGGCTCCACGATTTTCTCCGTTTACGGGGAGTCCGGACCGTGTCAACCACGAGAGGAATCAACATGAAACTGATGAAATGGAAACTGTTGCTGGTAGCAGTGGCCGGCTTCGCTTTTGCCGACGACGCCAATGCACAGGCAACGCAGAACATCTCGGTATCCGCAACGGTACCGAACTTCTGCATCTTCGACGGCACGTCGGAAACGGCGATGGCGTTCGACCTTAGCAACGTTGCGACGGCAGTCAGCGACTTTGACGCGACAACCACGCTGCGGTGGCGCTGCTCCAACGGGTTCAACACGTCTATCGAAATTGATGGTGGTACGACGACAGGCAACGTCGACAACCGCGCCATGAGCAGTGGCACGGACACTCTTAATTACAACCTGTTTACCGACAACACCTACTCCCAGATTTGGGGCGACGACACGGGCGCTTCGGCCAGGGTCGCGATCGCCGGCACGGGAATGGGCAATGTCACCGACTCGGTAGTCTACGGCCGCGTACTGCTTGCCGATGGACAAGCTGCCGAACCGGGTGCATACACCGACACGGTGGTGGTCACGATATTGCCCTGACCGGCAAGCAGAGCGATGACCACAACAGAGCGAAATGCCAGGAAGGCAGCGTTCTTCGCTGCCTTCCTGTTGCTCCTGGGAACCTCCGCTGCTGCGCTGGCGTCTGTCAACGTATCTCCTGTCCTGCTCGAGATGAGCGAGAGTAAGGACAAGGATGTCGTCCGCGTTACCAATTCCAGCGGGGTTGCCAAGTCTTTCGAGGTGAATGCCGTCACCTGGACGCAATCCGACCAGGAGCGCGAGATTTACAGCGCGACCGATGATGTGCTGGCCGTGCCGCCGCTGTTCACGCTCCAGCCGGGGCAGACACAGGTGGTACGAATCGGCCTGATGCGGCCGGTCGATGAGACGACCGAGCTCGCCTACCGCGTCTTTTTCACCGAACTGGCCCCTCCGGAAACCAGCGACGAGAACAACGGCGTCAACATGCGACTCCGGTTCGGCATTCCCGTATTCGTGGCGCCGCTCGCACCTGCGCACAGCGCGGTGCAGCTGGTGCAGTTGGCGACGCTCGGTAATCAGACGGCAGTCCAGCTGCGCAACAGCGGCAATGTCCGGGTCAAGGTCATGGAGATTCGCTATCTCCCCTCGCCGGAGTCAGCGCCGGAGGTCACTCCCGCCGTCTTCTATCTCCACCCTGGAATGACAGGGTACCTGCCCGTCGACATTCCCGGCGCGAACGCCACGGGCACGCTGGAGCTCGTCACGGACACTGCCGGGGTACTGAAATATGTGCTGGCGGAGCTGGAATAAGGCCTTTTGGCCCTTGTTGCTGATATGCAGCGCCCACCCGGCGCTCGCAGAATCCCCTGACGACCTGCTCCTCGTCGAGCTGCGCTTCAACGGCGAGTCGTACGGAACCGCCGTGGTACTCACCGATGATGAAGGCGGATTTTACGTTGAAAAACAGTGGCTTGACCTCTGGGAAATCATCACGCCGGCGCCCTCGCCACGACAATATGCCGGCAAGTCCTTTTTTGCGATTGACGCCTTCGACGACGCGTCGGCTGTCCTGAACCTGCAGGAACTGGTTCTGGACGTGCAGATGCCGCCGCGGCATCTCCCGACCCGCGTCGTTAACCTGCGCGGCGCAACCGACCTGAAGCCCAGCGCGAGTTTTGGCGCATTTGTCGATTACGACTGGACCTACCGCGACCAGGATTCCGGCACGGTGCGCACGTTCTCCAGCCTGTTGCGGCCCGTTGTATTCGGTTCGCGGGGCAACGTGGCCGCCAACCTGTTGTTCCGCGACGCGTCAGCCCAACGCTCCGCCGCACTGGCTCCTGACGCCGACGGGATGACCGTGCTCGACCTGACCTACACGCTCGATGATCCCGGCAATGTGCGTAGCGTGCGGGTGGGCGATGTCATCAGCCGACCCGG
>JASJCH010000051.1 GCA_030066075.1 Woeseiaceae bacterium | reverse complement strand
TGACGACCCGGAGACAGTCCGGGACGGCATGCCGTCCTACATGATCATGATGGACGGATTCGTGCACGACAATCCCGATAACCCCGCCATGCTCGGCGCTGCAGCCAATCTGTATGCGTCCTTCGGGGCGGTGTTCGTCGATGATCCGGCCAGGGCATCGAGGATTACATCGCGGGGGCGCGAGTACGCCTTGCGCGGGATATGCATCGAGTATGCGCCAGCCTGCGATTGGCGCGAGCTGACCTACGACGAATTCGTCGCCACCCTGGACGGCCTGGAGGCCAGGCACGCGGACGCAGCCTACCTCTACAGTTTCGCCACGCTCGCGTACCTGCGCGCCCACAGTTCGGACTGGAACTCACTGGCGGAACTACCGCAGGCCGAGGCGCTGGTAAAACGTTACCTGGAGCTGTCGGGCGACTCGGCAAAAAGCGCAGCGCATATGTATCTTGGCGTCATCTTGACTCTCAGGCCGCCCGCCCTCGGCGGCAAGCCCGAGGAGGCCAGGGTGCATTTTGAAAAGGCCATTGAAATGTCCGGCGGCAGGGACCTCAGCGCCAAGGTCGAATTCGCCAGGGGCTACGCCAAACTGCTGTACGACAGGGAATTGCATGATCGCCTGGTTGTCGAAGTGCTAGAGTCGGATCCGTATGCCGATGGCTTGACGCTAACCAATGTCTTGGCCCAGCAGGAAGCTCTGTTACTGCAGGCTAATGCTAATGATTACTTCTGATCACACGGGTATGTCGATGAGAAAACTGATTCTTCTTACGCTGGCTTTGTTAGTAAGTGGCACAGGCAACGCAGCGGTCCTCAAGATCGCTACGGTAACGCCTGAAGGCTCCGCATGGATGGAAGCAATGCGGGCCGGCGCCAGGGAAATCAAAGAGCGCACCGACGGGCGAGTCGAGATCAAATACTATGGCGGCGGCGTCATGGGTAACGACGACAAGGTGCTGGGCAAGATCCGCATCGGTAACTTGCACGGCGGTGCTTTCACGCCGTCTGCGCTACAGAGCATTTACCCGGATGTCAGTCTCTACGGTCTGCCGCTCGTCTTCGATTCTGAGGAAGAAGCGGCGTACGTGCGCGACCGTCTCGACCAGACACTGCGGGACGGGATGAGGGAAAACGGATTCGTGAGCTTCGGCTTCGCGGCAACCGGCTTCGCCGTCCTGATGTCGAACGAACCGGTCAAAGGGCTCGCGGACCTGAAGGGCAAGCGTGTCTGGGTGCCGGAAGGCGACACCATCAGCTATGCCTCGATGGAGGCATTGTCGCTGTCGCCGGTCACGCTACCGATGACGGACGTGCTGACGGGTCTCCAGACGGGCCTGATCGATATCGTCGTCGTGTCGCCCATCGGTGCACTGGTACTGCAATGGCACACCAAGGTCAGCTACGTGACCGATTTGCCGCTCGTGTACACCATGGGTTTCATGGCGGTCAGCAAAAGAGCGTTCGACAAGCTTTCGCCGGGTGATCAGCAGATCGTCCGTGAAGTCATGGACAACCTGTACGCAAAGTTCGATGAGAAGAACCTCGTTGATAACAAAGAGGCATTGCAGGCGCTCCTGAACGCCGGTATCGAGCTCGTGCCATCGGCCGACGGCGAAAAGGCCCGGATCAGGGACGTCCTTGCGAAGTCGAATCGCAGCATGGCCGTACAAGGTGAGTATTCGCTCGATCTGTATGAACGAATGATGCAGTACGTCGAAGAGTATCGCAGCGGTCAGGGAACGGTCGCCGGCAACTAGTCATGCGCTCCGGCCTCAGCACGCTGTTCTCCCGCCTCGATCGACTGGGGCAGCTGCTCGAGAATATCGCGCTCGTCGTAATGCTGGGCGGCATGATCTTCCTGGCTTTCGGCCAGATCGTGCTGCGCGAGGTATTCGAGACGGGTTTCGTCTGGGCAGACGAACTGATCAAGCTCATGGTCCTGTGGCTGGCGATGATCGGCGCGGTCGCGGCGAGCCGGGATGATCGACATATCCGCATCGACGTCCTGTCCCAGGTATTGCCTGACGGTGTCATCAAGTACTCGCGATTGCTGGTCGACGCATTTGCGGCCGTCGTTAGTGGCGTCATCGCATGGCAGGCCTGGCGTTACCTGCAGCTCGAGATCGAATTTGAAGACCAGGTGTTAATCGATACGCCGGCCTGGATCGCCCATATCATCGTGCCGGTTGCGTTCGCGCTCATCAGCTATCGATTTGCCTGCCTGGCGCTGGGCAGGCTTCTTCCCGGGAAGGACCCGGCATGATCCTGATCAGCATCATTCTGTTGTTGCTGACCCTGCTGGGCGCGCCCCTGTTCGCAATTATTGCGACCAGCGCGATGGTCGGATTTCACCGCGACGACACCGACCTGATGAACATGGCGCTCGAAATTCAGAGTATCGCGGACCTGCCGTTCCTGGCCGCCATCCCTCTGTTCACCTTTGCCGGTTATGTGCTGAGCGAGAGTGACGCACCAAAACGACTCGTGCGCCTCACAAGCGCCATGATCGGATGGATGCCGGGCGGGCTCGCGCTGGTTGCCCTGGCGGCGTGTGCGTTCTTTACGGCGTTTACCGGCGCTTCCGGCGTTACCATCATCGCGTTGGGCGCCATTCTGTATCCGGCACTCAAGCACGACGGTTACGATGACAAGTTCAACCTGGGTCTCGTCACGTCCTCGGGTAGCCTCGGATTGCTGTTTGCGCCGTCGTTGCCGCTGATTCTGTACGGCGTGATCGCCGAGGTGTCGATCGATGACCTGTTCCTGGCGGGCATCATGCCAGGCATGGTCATGCTCGCGATGTTGTCGGCGTGGAGCCTTTGGGTCAATCGCCACAACCGCCGGTCGCTGGCGAGTTTCTCCTGGGCGGAGACACGCTCGGCGCTGCGTGAATCGATCTGGGAAATCCCGCTGCCGTTCGTTGTGTTGGGCGGCATCTATTCGGGTTACCTCGCCGTGTCCGAGGCGGCCGCCGTGACCGCTCTGTATGTGCTGATCGTCGAGGTGCTCATCCACCGCGAGATCCCGCTCCGGGAGATGCCGCGGATTATTCGCGGGTCAATGGTGCTCGTTGGCGGAATTCTGGTCATCCTTGGCGTGTCCCTGGCCTCAACCAATTACATGATCAGTGCGGGCATTCCGCAGATGCTGCTGGAGTATGTGTCCAGCCTCGTCTCGAGCCCCGTTAACTTCCTGATCCTGTTGCTGGTCTTCCTCCTGGTACTCGGGGCGATACTCGACATATTCTCGGCCATCGTACTGGTTGTACCGTTGATCCTGCCGATCGCAGCTCAATACGGGGTGGATCCAGTTCATCTCGGCATCGTATTCCTGGCCGCGATGCAGCTGGGGTACATGACGCCGCCGGTCGGCCTGAACCTGTTCATTTCCAGCTATCGCTTCGAGAAGCCGATCATGCACGTCTACTCGGCGACGTTCCCGTTCCTGATCATTTTGCTGTTCTCTGTCATACTAATTGCGTTCTGGCCGGGATTGTCCCTCTGGTTGGTGCCCGGCTCCTGAACCGGAGGAGAGCGGTGAAAGCAATATCCACCCTGCTGCTGGTACTCGTCGCGCTGACGGCGCCTGCCGTGGCGGTCGAGCTGGACATCGATGACATCAAGTTGCCGCGCGGCTTCGAGATCGAGGTCTATGCCAACGTGCCTAACGCCCGGTCGATGACGCTCGGCTACAACGACGTGGTGTTCGTGTCGAATCGGCGCGCCAGCTCCGTGTATGCCGTCGTGCCCAGTGGTGGCGCAAACCCGCAGGTGATCGAAGTCGCGCGCGACCTCAACATGCCCAACGGCATCGCCTTCCGGGACGGCGACCTGTACGTCGCGGAAATCGACCGAATCCTGGTCTACCGCAAAATCATGCAGCACTTCACCCAGCTGCCGGCGCCGGAGGTCCTGCCCGTGCGGTTGCCGTCCGAGCGGCACCACGGCTGGCGCTACATCGCCTTTGGTCCCGACGGGAAGCTCTATGTAGCGATTGGCGCGCCCTGCAACGTCTGCGACCGCGACGCCGAGGGCTTTGCCCAGGTGTGGCGGATGAACCCGGACGGCAGCGGTTTGGAGACGTTTGCGCGCGGCGTGCGCAATACCGTGGGCTTTACCTGGCACCCGGAGACGGGTGAGTTCTGGTTCACGGACAACGGTCGCGACATGCTCGGCGACGACGAGCCGCCGGATGAGCTGAACCGAGCGGCCCGGCCCGGCCTGCATTTCGGCTTCCCGTTTTGCCACGGGGGCAAGCTCCTGGATCCCGAGTTTGGCGCTGGCAAGGATTGTGCGGATTTCGTCCCGCCGGCCCTGAACCTTGGCCCGCACGTGGCCGCGCTCGGGCTCGAGTTCTACACGGGGAGCATGTTCCCTGCTGAATACCAGGGGCAGCTGTTCATCGCGGAACACGGCTCCTGGAACCGGTCTAACAAGATTGGCTACCGGGTCATGCTGGTAACCTTCAAGGACGGCGCGCCGGATTCCTACGAGACGTTCGCGCGTGGCTGGCTCAAGGGTAACGAGGCCTCCGGGCGTCCCGTGGATTTGCTGATTCTCAGCGACGGCTCCATGCTCGTGAGCGATGATCAGGGCGGCCGGGTCTTCCGGATCTACTACGAGGAATAGTCACTAAGTGAGTAATAGAAGCCTGGTCGGCAGGTTGTTTGCCGCCATCTGGACTGCTGTGGACAGCGTTCGCAAGGTCCTCCACCTCATCCTGATGTTGTTTATATTCCTGCTGGTCTTCGGGGCCATGCAGGACACGCCGCTGGTGCTGCCCGAACGGGCCGTTCTCGTGGTCGAGCCCTACGGCTACCTTGTGGAGCAGGTCGAGGGACACCCGTTGGACCGGGCCCTTGCCGAACTCGCGGGCGACGGCCGACCGCAGACGCTGGTGCAGGACATTGTCGACGCGCTCGAGTACGCCAAAGACGACGATCGTATTGAGGTCGTTTACATCGAGCTCAGTAGCCTGCTCGGTGGCGGGTTGGCCAAGCTGCAGCGCGTAGCCGCGGCCATCGAGGAATTCCGCGATTCCGGCAAGCCCGTGATCGCCGGCGCCGATTTTCTGAGCCAGCAAGGTTATTACCTGGCGGCGCATGCGGATGAGGCTTACCTGCATCCGCATGGCCTGATACTCCTGCAGGGCTACGGGCGGTGGCGGACCTTCTACAAGGACGCGATCGACCTCCTGCGTATCGACTGGAACGTCTTTCGGGTCGGCACGCACAAGTCCTTTGTCGAGCCCTACACGAGAATGGACATGTCGCCGGAAGATCGCGAATCGTCAGCGCGACTCGTTGAGCAGCTCTGGGAGCTGTACCAGCTCGATGTCGAAACGGCGCGCGGTCTGGACGATGGCGCCATCGCGGCGTTCACCGATGGCATGCTCGAGAAAGTCCAGGCGCAGGGCGGCGATATCGCGCTGGCGGCCGAAGAACACGGCCTCGTCGATGATCTGCTAACGCGTATCGAGATGCGCGAGATGCTGATCGACTATGTGGGCCAGGATCCGGACAACCCGGGTACGTACCGTGCGGCGGGCATGTATGAATACCTGTCGCAGATGCGGGTTCTCGAGGGTAGCAAGGTCAAGTCGGAAAACGTGGCCGTGATCGTTGCGGCCGGCGAAATCCTGTTTGGCACGCAGCCGCCGGGAATCGTTGGCGGCGACTCGACCGCAAGGCTACTGCGCAAGGCGCGCCATGACGACTCGGTTGCGGCGGTCGTGCTGCGCGTCGATAGCCCCGGTGGCAGCTCTTTCGCCTCGGACATCATCATGCACGAGGTGATGGCTCTGCGCGAAGCCGGCAAGCCGGTAGTGGCGTCCATGGGCAGTGTCGCCGCATCGGGCGGTTACGTGATCGCGATGCAGGCTGACAAGGTGATTGCCAGTCCCGCCACGGTGACCGGTTCCATCGGCATATTCGGTATGTTCCCGACCTACCAGCGCACGCTGGACGCCATTGGAATTGCGGTCGATGGCGTCGGCACGACGCCGTGGTCCGGGCAGCTACGGCCGGATCGCGAGATGTCCGAGCAGGCGCAAGCGCTGTTTCAGCTCGTTATCGACGACGGTTACCAGGATTTCATAACCAAGGTGGCGGAGTCGCGTGACCTGGATGTCGAATATGTCGACGAGATCGGACAGGGGCAGGTCTGGATCGGCGCCGATGCGCTCACTCACGGCCTCGTCGACGAACTCGGCGGGCTCGAGGACGCGATCGTGGCCGCCGCAGAGCTCGCCGAACTCAATGAGGGCGAGTTCGGTACCAAGCTGATCGAGCAGGAGCTGTCTCCCGGCGAGCAAATGATCGTCGACCTGCTGGGCGCGGTTTCGTTGCTGGGCGTCGACGTGTCGGGCTGGGCCGCTCAGCGGACCCTTATCGATGATTTGGCCGATGACGTGGCTGACAAGGCGAGCAGCCTGCTGCGCTTTAATGACCCCAAAGGGGTGTATGCGCACTGTTTCTGCGATATCCGCTAACTAATGCTCGCGCCCATGGGGCGCTCCTACTTCCAGTGCAATATGACCTTGCCCGACTGGCCTGACTCCATCAGGTCGAAGGCGGGCAGGTACTCGTCGATCGGGAAGTGGTGCGTAATGATCGGGTCGATGTCCAGGCCGCTCTGCAGCATGCTGGCCATCTTGTACCAGGTCTCGAACATCTCGCGTCCATAGATGCCTTTGATCGTCAGGCCCTTGAAGATCACGGCGTCCCAGTCGATGCCGGTGTGCTCGGGCAGGATGCCCAGCAATGCAATCTTGCCGCCGTGGTGCATGGTGCGGAGCATGTCTTCGAAGGCCTGGCCGTTGCCGGACATTTCCATGCCTACGTCGAATCCCTCGACCATGCCGAGTTCCTGCATGGCGTCGTCAATGGAGTCGCGGGTCACGTTGAGCGCCATCGATGCGCCCATCTTGCGCGCAAGATCCAGCCGGTAGTCGTTCACGTCGGTGACGACGATGTGGCGGGCGCCGGCGTAGCGTGCGATCGCCGTCGCCATGATGCCGATCGGGCCTGCGCCCGTGATCAGCACGTCTTCGCCAACGAGGTCGAACGACAGTGCCGTGTGCGTGGCATTGCCGAGCGGGTCGAGTATCGACGCCATGTCATCGGTAATCGAGTCGGGCAGCTTGAAGACGTTGAACGCCGGCACGGCCAGGTACTCCGCAAAGGCGCCCGGGCGATTCACGCCGACACCCTTGGTGTTCATGCACAGGTGGCGCCGCCCGGCACGGCAGTTGCGGCACACGCCGCAGGTGATATGGCCCTCGGCAGAGACCCGGTCGCCGACCTCGAAGCCCCGGACTTCGCTGCCGCATTCCACGATGCGGCCACAGAACTCGTGGCCGGCGGTCAGCGGCACCGGGATCGTGTTCTGCGCCCAGTCGTCCCACTGGAAAATGTGGATGTCCGTACCGCAGATCGCTGTCCGGGTGACTTCGATCAGCACGTCGTTATGGCCGACTTTCGGCGGCTCGATGTCTTGCATCCAGATGCCGCGTTCGGGTTTTGCTTTTACTAATGCTTTCATTAGCTTATGACCTTAAGTTCACGTCCTACTTCAGTAAATGCAGCAACAGCCTGGTCGAGCTGTTCGCGGGTCAGGCCGGCCGACATCTGGGTGCGGATGCGGGCCTCGCCGCGGGGCACGACCGGGAATGAAAAACCGATGACATAGATGCCGCGCTCGAGCATCTTGTCGGCCATCTCGGTGGCCAGCCGCGCGTCGCCGAGCATCACCGGGATGATGGGGTGCTCGCCGGGCTTGAGATCGAAGCCGCGCTCTGTCATCTGCGCGCGGAAGTACGCTGCGTTGGCGTGCAGCTGTTCGCGCAGTGTGCTGTCTCTGTCGAGCAGGTCGAGAACGGCGATCGACGTCGCGGCAATGATCGGCGCTACCGAGTTGGAGAACAGGTAGGGCCGCGAGCGCTGCCGCAACCATCCCACAATTTCCTTGCGAGCCGCGGTGAATCCGCCCGAGGCTCCGCCGAGGGCTTTGCCGAGCGTGCCGGTGATAATGTCCACGCGCCCCATGACGTCTCGGTATTCGTGGGTGCCACGCCCGGTCGCACCGAGGAAGCCGGTGGCGTGGCAGTCGTCAATCATGGTGAGCGCGTCGTACTTTTCGGCAAGGTCGCAGATAGCCCGCAGGTCCGCAATCGTGCCGTCCATAGAGAACACGCCGTCGGTCACGATCAGCCGCACATTGGCGTCGGACGCTGCCTGCAGCTGGGCTTCGAGGTCGTCCATGTCGTCGTGTTGGTAGCGGAATCGCTGGGCTTTGCACAGCCGCACGCCGTCGATGATGCTCGCGTGATTCAGCGCGTCCGAGATGACCGCATCTTCGGGTCCGAGCAGGGTTTCGAACAAGCCGCCGTTGGCGTCGAAGCAGGACGGGTAGAGGATCGTGTCGTCGGTTCCCAGGTACTCGCTGATGCGAGCCTCGAGATCCTTGTGCAGCGTCTGTGTGCCGCAGATGAAGCGCACGGAGGCCATGCCATAGCCATAGTCGTCCAGGGCCTTGTGCGCCGCGGCGATGACGTCAGGGTGGTTGGCCAGGCCGAGGTAATTATTGGCGCACAGGTTTAAAACGTGCTGCGTTGCACCGTTGGAGCGCACGTCGATCGCGGCCTGTTGCGGCCCCGTAATCAGGCGCTCGGTCTTGAACAGGCCCTGGTCTTTGAGGGCCTCGGTCTGGTCTCTGAGGGAGTCGAGAAATGCGGCTGGCACGACAGGATTCTCCGCTGTTCGATGGGAAGGAAAGTATAGCAATCGGCCACGACCCGGTTACCATACGTGGTTTTCACAGCAGGCCACGCCCAGCATGCAATTCACCAATCAACCGGCCGCCAGGCCACTGTCGATCGAGGGCCTGAACGACCTGTACCTGGCCGACGAGCAGGCGCTCGTGCGGCAGCTGGTCGAGGCTGCGGACCCCGGGGAAGGCGCCAGGGAGAAAATCCGCGAAACGGCGGCGCAGCTTGTGCGCGCGGTGCGTCGGGACAAGGCGAAGGAGGGCGGCATCGATGCGTTCCTGCAGCAGTACGACCTGTCCTCCGAAGAGGGCGTGCTGCTCATGTGCATCGCCGAGGCGCTGCTGCGCATCCCGGATGCGGATACCGCGGACCGCCTGATCGCCGACAAGATCACGTCCGCCCGGTGGAAAGACCACATCGGGGTCAGCGACTCGCTGTTCGTCAACGCGTCGACGTGGGGCCTGATGCTGACCGGGCAGTTGTTGTCGCTGGACGAAGCGGCCGTGAAGAACCCGATGCAGGCGCTGGGCAAGCTGGCAAGCAGGGCCGGCGAGCCTGTCGTGCGCACCGCGATGCGCCAGGCAATGCGCATTATGGGGCACCAGTTCGTCATGGGCCGGACCATCGACGAGGCGCTGGAGCGCGCGGCGAAGAAAGGCAATGCCGACTATCGCTATTCCTATGACATGCTCGGCGAGGCCGCGCTGACTCGAGCGGACGCGGAGCGCTACTTCACGGCCTACCGCGATGCGATCACGAGTATTGGCAAGGCCGCGGCCGGCGACGACATCTTCGCGGCGCCCAGTATCTCGGTGAAATTGTCCGCCCTGCACCCGACCTATTCGTTTATGCAGTACGACCGCGTGATGGCGGAACTCGTGCCGAGGGTTGCCGAGCTTGCCGTACACGCGCGGGAGTCGGGCATCGCCATGACCGTTGATGCCGAGGAGTCGGAACGCCTGGAGGTCTCGTTGCAGGTCTTCGAGCGCGTCTATCGCGACAATGCCCTGCGCGACTACGAGGGGCTGGGCCTCGCGCTGCAGACCTACCAGCGGAGGGCGCGCAGCGTCTTGTCGTTCCTGACAGGCCTGGCCGGGGACGTCGGCCGGCGTATCCCGGTGCGGCTGGTCAAGGGCGCCTACTGGGACACCGAGATCAAGCATGGCCAGGAGCTGGGGCTGGCGAGCTACCCCGTGTTCACTCGCAAGGCGCATACGGATGTGTCGTACCTGGCCTGCGCCCGCCAGGCGCTGGCGGCGGAAGGTGCAATTTACCCGCAGTTCGCCACCCACAACGCGCACACACTTGCAAGCGTGCTGCATTACGCCGGGTCACGGCGCGACTTCGAGTTCCAGCGCCTGCACGGCATGGGCGAGGAGCTGTACGCGGAGGTCATCGACGCCGACAAATTCGCGCGGCCTTGCCGCGTGTATGCGCCGGTCGGCAGTCACGAGGACCTGCTGCCTTACCTGGTGAGGCGACTGCTCGAGAACGGGGCCAACACGTCGTTCGTCAACCGCATCGTCGACGAGTCGATCGACGTGCACGATATCGTTGCCGATCCGATCGCGGTGACGCTGGACAAGAACTGCTCGCCGCATCCGGCCATCGTGCCGCCTGCGGGGCTTTTCGGCGGCGATCGTCGTAATTCGGCCGGCATCAACCTCCCCGACGGTGCGGTAACGTCCAGCCTGCTGGAGGCGATGCAAGCGGCCACCGACGAGCCGCACGCCGCACACCCGCTCGTGGGCGGCAAAGCGCAGGACGGGGACGAGGAAGCGTCGAGGAACCCGGCCGATACCGACCAGGTGGTCGGGGTTTGTCGGCTCGCGGCGCCGGAGCACGTGGACGCGGCCCTTGACCTGGCCGTGGCCGCCCAGCCGGCGTGGGATCGCACGCCCGCGAGCGCGCGCGCCGACATTCTCGGTGCTGCGGCGGATCTCTTCGAACAGCATACCGCCGAGCTGCTGGCGCTGTGCGTCGCCGAGGCCGGCAAGACACTGCCGGACGCCATCGCGGAATTGCGCGAGGCCGTGGATTTCCTGCGCTACTACGCTGCCGAGGCCCGGAAGCATTTCGGTCCGCCGCAGGAGCTTCCCGGACCCACGGGGGAGCTGAACACGCTGTGCATGCGCGGTCGCGGCGTGTTCGTCTGCATCAGCCCGTGGAACTTCCCGCTGGCCATTTACACCGGCCAGGTAGCCGCAGCGCTGGCCGCCGGCAATGCCGTACTGGCCAAGCCGGCCGAACAGACGCCGCTGGTCGCGTTCCGGGCAACGGAGCTGCTGCTCGAAGCCGGGGTGCCGCCGGACGTGCTGCATTTCCTGCCCGGGGATGGCGCCCGCATCGGCGGCAGGGCGGTGGCCGACCCGAGGGTAGCCGGCGTCGCGTTCACGGGCTCCACGGAGACCGCCCGCCTGATCAACCGCAGCCTGGCCGAACGTGAAGGGCCGATTGCGGTGCTGATTGCCGAGACCGGCGGGCAGAACGCGATGTTCGTGGACAGCTCCGCGCTGCCCGAGCAAGTCGTTCTCGACAGCGTCTACTCGGCCTTCAACAGCGCCGGGCAGCGTTGCTCTGCACTACGCCTGCTGTGCGTGCAGGATGACATCGCGGACCGGGTGGTGGAGCTGCTGGTCGGTCATATGGACGAGCTCGTCGTGGGTGACCCGGCGCTGCTGGCGACCGATGTCGGGCCCGCCATCGACGCGGACGCGCGCCAGGTGCTCGAGGCTCACGTGGCGAGAATGGAACAGGATGCGCAAGTCCTACATCGCAGCCCGATGGGTGACGCGGCGGGTCGCGGGACGTTTTTCGCGCCGACGCTGGTCGAGATCGACTCGATCGAGGCGCTCGAACGCGAAGTATTCGGGCCGGTGCTGCATTTGCTGCGTTTCCGCAGCCAGGACCTGGCAAAGACCATCGATGCGGTCAATGCGACCGGCTACGGGCTGACGATGGGCCTGCACAGTCGCATCGACGGGCGTGCGCGCGAAATCGCAGCGCGCTCGGCGGCCGGCAACCTGTACGTCAACCGCAACATGATCGGCGCGGTCGTCGGGGTCCAGCCTTTCGGTGGTCGCGGGCTGTCCGGAACCGGTCCCAAGGCCGGTGGTCCGCATTACCTGCCGCGTTTCGGCACGGAGATGACGGTCAGCAACAACATCGCCGCTGTGGGCGGCAATGCAAGCCTGCTCTCGCTGGAGTCGGACTAGGTATGGCCGCGGTCAGCATTTTCGATATTTTCAAGATCGGTATCGGCCCGTCCAGTTCTCACACGGTCGGTCCGATGAAGGCGGCGCGGGCGTTCGTCACCAGCCTTGCCGGGCAGGCAGGCAAGGTCGCCGCCATCGACGTGACCCTGCACGGTTCGCTCGCATGGACCGGGAAGGGGCACGGCACCGACTCCGCCGTGATGCTCGGCCTGATGGGTCTCGAGCCCGAGACCATCGACCCCGACGCCATGGACGTGATTTTGCGCGACGTTCGCGATCGCAAGCGCCTCGAGGCGCCGACTATCGGCGAACTCGACTTCGATCCGGAGCAGCACATTCGTTTCGACTACGACGAGGAATTGCCGCGCCATACGAATGGCATGCGCTTTGCCGCCCGCGACACGAATGGCGCGGTGGTGGCCAGTGACGATTACTACTCGTTAGGCGGAGGCTTTATCGCGAGAAATGACGAGCCCGAGCCGCGGTCGCAGGAGGGCGAGCCGCCGCTGCCGTTTGCCAGTGGCGACACGCTGCTCGACATTGCGGCAGGCAACGGCCTGAGCATCGCCGAACTCGTGTTTCGCAACGAGTTGCACTGGCGCAGCGCAGAAGAGGTCGACCGACAGCTGACAGCAATCTGGGACGCGATGCGGGCGTGCATCGAGCGCGGGCTGCGGACGGATGGCGTGTTGCCCGGGGCTATGGGCGTCCTGCGACGCGCAGCCAAGTTGCACCGCCGGCTGCTCGACCGCGGCGAGCCTGCGGGGCTTGACGCCATGGAGTGGGTCAACGCGTACGCAATCGCGGTCAACGAGGAAAACGCGGCGGGCGGGCGAGTGGTTACGTCGCCGACAAACGGCGCGGCCGGCATCATCCCGGCCGTGGCGATGTACTACCACACGTTCGTGCACGATGCTTCGGACGAAGGGCTGCGAACGTATCTGCTGACCGCGGGCGCCATCGGCATACTCTACAAGATCAATGCGTCGATATCGGGCGCCGAGATGGGCTGCCAGGGCGAGGTCGGGGTGGCCTGTTCAATGGCCGCCGGCGGTCTCACGGCCGCCCTCGGCGGTTCGAACGATCACGTGGAGGAGGCGGCCGAGATCGGCATGGAGCACAACCTTGGGCTGACCTGCGATCCTGTCGGCGGACTCGTGCAGGTACCGTGCATCGAGCGCAACGCAATGGGAGCGGTGAAAGCCATCAATGCCGCGCGTCTGGCCATGCATGGGGACGGCACGCACGTCGTGTCGCTCGACCAGGTTATCGAGACGATGCGCCAGACCGGGCTGGACATGTCGAAGAGCTACAAGGAGACCTCACAGGGCGGTCTCGCCGTCAACGTGCCCGAGTGCTAGTGGGGCTTCTTGGGATAGTCGTGCAACGCAAGCTCGGTCGGCGGGCGGTCGTACAGCATCCAGTCGTCGCTCTCGAGGTTGACTGACACGACGCCCGAGGTGGGCAGGTTGCTCGTCAGCCCCGGCACGAGGTAATTCACGAAATCAGTCAGGCCCGGATTGTGGCCGAACAGCATCAGGTGATTGAAGCCCGCATCCTGGGTTGCTACCACGTCGAGCAGGTTGTCGAGCGACGCCAGGTAGAGCCCGTCTTCGCGCTGCAGGAACTCGACCGGATAGCCGAGTTCGCGCGCGAACACCTTGGCCGTGGTCCAGGCGCGGACGGCCGGGCTGCTGATGATCTGCGATGGTCGGATCCCGGCTTCTGCGACGCGTTTGGCCATGATTGGAGCGTCGCGCTCGCCGCGTTTATTCAACGGCCGCTCGCGATCCGGGAGTCCGCGGTCTTTCCAGCTCGATTTGGCGTGGCGAACAATGGTCAGTGATTTCATCACCGACGGAGTTTACATCAAGCCGGTCTGCAGTCGCGCCTCTTCCGACATCATGCTCTGGTTCCACGGCGGGTCGAACACCAATTCGACCCGGACGTCTGAGATCGTCGGGATGACGGCGACCTTCTCCTGGGCATCCTGGACGAGCACATCGCCCATGCCGCAGCCCGGGGCCGTCAGGGTCATATCAATGCTGACGGTGCGATCACCATTGCCGAGCGGCGTCACGTCGCAGCGATAGATCAGGCCGAGATCGACGATGTTCACCGGAATCTCGGGGTCGTAGCAGGTGCGCAGCTGGCTCCAGATGACAGCCTCGATATCCTCGTCGGACGCATTGTCCGGGACCTCGGGTGGCGGTATCGGTTCCTTGCCGATGGCATCCGCGTCGCGCCCGGCGATTCGGAACAGGTTGCCTTCGACGTAGATCGTGAAGCTGCCGCCGAGCGCCTGGGTGATGAATCCCGACGTGCCTTCTCTAAGGAGCAGTTCTTCTCCCGCGGGAATGATGATCGCCTTCACATCGCGAGAGATCGTAAATGGTTCATGCATATGACCGAACATTGCTACTCCGTCGATACCGTGTCGGACTGGCCGCGCACGGCCGAACTGAGCGCGTGCCACGCCAGCGTGGCGCACTTGACGCGCGAAGGATAGTCGCGCACGCCGTCGAGCGCACGAATCTTGTCGAGGTTGACGCCGATGTCGCGCGACTCGTACTCGTCAGGAGCGGTCAGGCGTCCCGTGACCTCGGCAAAGCAATCGAGCGCCTGCTGCTTGCTGAGCCCGGTGACGAGATCCGTCAGCAGTGATGCCGAGGCAACCGAGATAGCGCAGCCGCTGCCTTCAAAAGCGGCGGCGGTTATAACGTCATTGTCGTCGACGGCTACGTAGAGACGCAGCTTGTCGCCGCACAGCGGGTTGATGCCCTCGGCCGTGTGGGTCGCTGCGTCGAGTTTATGAAAGTGGCGCGGGTTGCGCGCGTGGTCGAGGATCAGCTCTCGATAGAGATCGCGCATCTCGTCGGCCGGGCGAATACTGACCGCGTTCACGCAAACAGCCTCTGTGCCTTCTCGATGGCCGTGACGAGCTGGTCCACGTCGCCCTCGGTGTTGTAGAGCGCGAGCGAGGCACGCGCCGTGCCCGGCACGCCGAAGTAGTCCATCACGGGCATCGCGCAGTGATGCCCGGTACGAATCGCCACACCCTGGTGGTCGAGAATCGTGCCCAGGTCGTGCGGGTGTATGTCGCCGACGATAAACGACTGCACGCTGGCCTTGTTGCGGGCCGTGCCGATCAGGCGGACGTCGGGCAGGTCGCCCAGGCGCTGCGTCATGTAGCCGAGCAGCTGCTCCTCGTGTCCGGCGATTCGGTCGAGACCGACGTCGACAAGGTAGTCGACGGCAGCGCCGAGACCGACGACACCCGAAATGTTCGGCGTTCCAGCCTCGAACTTGTAAGGAAGCTCGTTGTAGGTCGTACCGTCGAATGACACCTCGAGGATCATGTCGCCGCCACCTTGCCAGGGCGGCATCGCATCCAGCAGTGACTCGCGGCCGTAGAGCACGCCCGTGCCGGTGGGGCCAAACATCTTGTGCCCCGAGAACGCATAGAAATCGCAGCCGAGCGCCTGCACGTCGACCGCCATGTGCGGCACCGCCTGCGCGCCATCCAGCAGCACCGGGATGCCGCGTTCCTTTGCCGCCGCGATGATGTCGGTTGCCGGGTTGATCGTGCCAAGGGCGTTCGAGACGTGCGAGATGGCCACGAAGCGCGTCTTTTCCGACAGCAGCCCGAGGAATTGATCCAGCTCGACTTCGCCGCGCTCGTTGATTGGGGCGACGACCAGCGACGCGCCCGTCTGCTCGCAGACCTGCTGCCAGGGCACGATGTTGGAGTGATGTTCGAGATGCGTGATCAGAATCTCGTCGCCCGCGCCGAGACGGGGACGGCAGTAGCTCTGCGCGACGAGGTTGATGCCCTCGGTCGTGCCGCTGGTCAGCACGATCTCGTTGCGACTGGCCGCGTTGATGAAGTCACGCAGCTTGTCGCGAGCACCCTCGAAAGCCTCGGTGGCGCGGTGACTCAGGGTGTGTACCCCGCGGTGCACGTTGGCGTGGTCCTCGCGATGGTAGCGGGCGACGGCGTCGATGACCGACTGGGGCTGCTGTGACGACGCGGCGTTATCGAGATAGGCGAGCGGGTGGCCGCTAACCTGCTGGTCGAGCGCCGGGAAGTCTCGGCGGCAATCCGCCACGTCCGGTCGTGCCTGGGCCTGGGGCTGGCTCATGCCACGTCCTCCCGCAGCAAGTCGCGCAGGCGCCGGTCAATCTCGCCCAGCAGGAACTCCTCGAGCTGTTCGATCGGCGAGCGGCCCACAATGGCGTGCGCGAATGCACGCGTCAGCGCCTGGCGCGCCTCGTCGATGTCGAGGCCGCGCGTGCGCAGGTAATAGAGCGCATTTTCGTCAAGCTGTCCCACGGTGGTGCCGTGGCTGCACTTGACGTCGTCCGCGTAGATTTCAAGCTCGGGCTTGGCGTTGATCTCGGCGCTCTGCGACAACAGCAGGTTGTGATTCGACTGCTCGGCGTCGGTACCGTCCGCGCCCTCGTGCACGATGGCTTTGCCGTTCCAGACGCCGCGCGCCTTGCCGGCGAGGATGCCGCGGTATTCCTGCCGCGAGACGGCAGGACCGACGCGGTGATCGACGCGCGTGTGATTGTCGACATGCTGCCCGTCGCCAACCAGGTAGAGGCCGCCGAATTCCGCCTCGGCGCCCGGGTGCGCGATGTTGACCACGAGGTCGTCGCGCACCAGCTTGCCGCCGAGGTCGAAGGACGCCTGGCGCAGCCGGGCGTCGCAGCCAAGCTCGATGCCGTGGTAGCCGGTCTGGCTGTGTTGCGGGCCGCGATCCTGGATACGCACGTAATCGGCACTCGCGTTGTCGCCCAGTGCGAGCCTGATGGCGACGTTGGCATACAGGTCGCTGTCGCCGCCGGACACCTGGTGCTCAATAAAGGCTGCGCTGCTGCTCGGGGCGAGCTCGATGTCGACGCGGACCTGGGAAACGCTGGCGCCGTCGTCAGCCTGGTCAAACAGCAACAGGCCGATCGGGCGCTCGAGCACGACCCCTTTGTCGACGCTGATCTTCAGGCCATCGTGGAGCAGGGCGGTGTTGAGCTCGCCGAGGCGGCCCAGCGAAGGTAGCGCCGAGACGTTGCTGCTCAAGCGCTCGACGGTAACGCCTTCGGGCAGGGTTTGCAGCTGTGCCTCGTCGAACTGGCCGTTGACGATCGTGAACCAGTCGGCGTCGATCCCCGCAGCCGGCTCCGCCGCTGCGGCCGCGGCGACCCTGGCGCCGCTGGCGAGCCACGTGTTGGTGATGTCGACGAGCGTCGAAACGTCCGTGTACTTCCAGTCTTCCTCGCGCACGCCGGGCATGCCCCTGCGCCGCAGCTGTTCCAACGCGGATTGCCGCGATGCGGACAGCGCGGTCTCGGGCAGGGCGCCTACGGCCGCTGCGAGGGCGTCAAATTCGAGTGTGGCCGACTTCATCCGTTCGCAGCCTCGCGCACCCAGTCATAGCCCTTGTCCTCGAGTTCGAGCGCCAGGGACTTGTCGCCCGAGCGCACGATGCGGCCTTCGGACAGCACGTGCACCTGGTCGGGCTCGACATAGTCGAGCAGCCGCTGGTAATGGGTGACGAGAACGATGGCCCGGTCAGGCGAACGCAGGGTGTTGACGCCTTCGGCGACAGCCCGCAGCGCGTCGATGTCCAGGCCAGAGTCGGTCTCATCGAGGATGGCGAGGCTCGGCTCGAGCATGGCCATCTGCAGGATCTCGTTGCGCTTCTTCTCGCCGCCCGAGAAACCCTCGTTGACGCCGCGGTTCAGGAACTTGGGATCCATGCCGAGCATGGCCATCTTCTCCTTGGCCAGCTTGAGGAACTCGAAGGCGTCGATCTCTTCGAGACCCTGGTGCTTGCGCTTCGCGTTGAGCGCCGAGCGCAGCAGTACCGCGTTATTGACGCCGGGAATCTCCACCGGGTACTGGAAGCCGAGGAAGATGCCTTCGCGCGCGCGTTCCTCCGGCTCGAGTTCCAACAGGTCGATGTCCTTGTAGGTGACGCTGCCCGCGGTCACTTCATAGTCGCTGTGCCCGGCAACGACCTGGGCCAGCGTGCTCTTGCCCGAGCCGTTCGGGCCCATGATGGCGTGGACTTCACCTGCCGCGACGTCGAGCGATAGGCCGCGCAGGATTTCGGAGCCGCCGATAGAGGCGTGGATGTCTTTGATCTGAAGCATGTTGATTTCCTAGCCGACGGCGCCTTCGAGGCTGACGCTGAGCAGCGCCTGGGCCTCGACTGCAAATTCCATCGGTAATTCCTTGAAGACTTCCTTGCAGAAGCCGTTGACGATCA
>JASJCH010000050.1 GCA_030066075.1 Woeseiaceae bacterium | reverse complement strand
CTCTCGGTCTGCATCAACCTCGCGTCGAGCCAGCTCGTCGACGACGGCCTCGCCGCGCGTTGCGCCGAGATCGTGGGCCGCTTCGGCGTACCCTTCCCCAGCTTTACCTTCGAAGTGGCGGAGCAGGACCTGACCGACCCGGCCGCTCCCCACCTGCGCACGCTCAAGACGCTGCGCGACGTCGGCTTTCGCCTTTGCCTGGACCACTTCCAGGTCGCCGCCGCGTCGCTCGGTACGATGGAGCAGCTACCCTTCGACGAGATCAAGATACACGCCAGCGCAATCCGTCGAGCCCAGGATGACCCGGTGCGGCAGAAGGTGCTGGCCGCAATCATTGGCCTGGCCCACAGCCTCGACATGACGGTCTGCGCGGAAGGCATTGAGGACGAGGAGACGTTCCAGTTCCTGAAGACCGTTCAGTGCGACAAGATGCAGGGCTTCCTGATCTCGGAAGCGGTGATGCCGAAGCTGCTGCGGCGGTTCTACGGACCGGGCAGCAGCGAAGCGGTTGCCTGACTTATTCCAGCGAGACTGCGAACTCAGCGACCGCTTTGACCACCTCGGCCCACTCCGCGGCGTGCGCCTCGAGATCGACCGACAGAACGTCCCTGTCCCGCACGATGACCTTGCCGTCGACGATCGTGGTGCGAACGTTTCCCGGATAGGCGGCAAAAGCGATCATTGCATAGGGGTCGTGCATCGGTTGCATATTCGCAGCCCGTGAATCGACGATGATGATGTCGGCCTGTTTCCCGGTTTCCAGCGACCCGATCCGATCTTCCATGTCGAGTGCACGTGCGCCGCCCATCGTCGCCATGTAGACGAGGTCATAGGGCGGTAGCCGCCGCGAATCCGGTTCGCCCTCGTTGCGCGCAACGACCGCCGCGTAGCCCATCACGTTGATGATATCCATCTGGTTGGAGCTCATGGGGCCGTCGGTGCCGAGGCCCACATCCACACCTGCTTCCAGCATGCGCCAGGCCGGCGACATCCCGGACGTGGCGCGGCTGTTCGCTTTCGGGTTGTGAGCAACGCCGACGCCGCGCTGCTTGAGCAAGGCGATATCGTCGTCATCGACATGCGAAACGTGAGCCGCGACCAGGTTGTCGATCAGGAAGCCGATGGCATCGAGATACTCGATAATGGACTGGTCTTCCGGAAGGGCGCCGACGTTCCGGGCGATGAGCTCCCGCTCGTTGCGCATCTCCGCGATATGCATCAATACCGGCACGCCCTCGCGCTCGGCAAGCTCGCGGGACTTGTTCAGCCACTCCGGCGATACGGTGTAGGGCGCGTGGGGCGCAACCGCCGGAGTGATCAGGCGATGGCCTTTCCATTCCGCGATGAAGCGTTCCGCGTAGGCAAGCCCGCCATAGGGCTCTGCGGCATCGACGACGGGAAACCCGATGACCGTCTCGCCCAGCACGCCCCGAATGCCCACCTCGGTTACCGACCGCGCCACCTCGTCTTCGTGGTAGTACATGTCGGTGACCGTCGTGACGCCTGACAAGGCGGACTCGATCGCCGCCTGGCGCGCCGCCACCCGGATCAGCTCGCGGGAGAGCAGCGCTTTTTCGAGCGGAAACATGACCCGAAACAGGCGATCGTTAAAGTTCGTCTCACCCAGGCCTCGAAACGCCACCATCGGCAGGTGGTTGTGCAGGTTGATCATCCCGGGCATAACGATGCCGCCGTCGGCATCGATGAGGCTGTCTGACTTGTACTGCTGCAGAAGCTCTTCGCCGCCTACTGCGGCGATGATGTCGCCCTGGATGACGATGACGCCGGCGTCCCGGGCCGTTCGGCTCTCGTCCATCGTCAGGACGAGGCCGTTGGTGATGATCAGGTCCGCGGTTTCCGGTGTGGCGTCAGCGCTGTGCCCGCCGGCGGCGAGCACCAACAGCAGGCACAGCCATTTGCGATCGAAAGTCAGCAGGTCAGGTACCAGCGTCCAGGCCGCGCTCTATTGTGTAGAGAATGTTCGCGCGATGGGCGCGAGTCTCGGTGCCAATGCCCGGATTTGCCCGCATCTCTCGCTCGATCTGCCGCAGGTTGTATAACGCGACCGATTGCGACAGGTAATCGAACTGCGCCTTCGTGTCACCGCTGACCATCGCAACCAACCGGTTCACGTACTCGAGCTGCAGGTTCTGGCGATAGGTGTTGACGGCCCTCAGCATGTCTTCTTCGAAGATCGCGTCCGTCAGATCCCCGAAAACGTCGCCCAGCGGGTAGTCGTTGCCGTACTCGCGCGAGTCGCTGATGCGCTTGAGCACCACCGGGTGCATGAGGTGATCCAGCACCGATTTCTGCACAGCCAGCACCAGCTCGTGCGGCTTCGGGTCCTCGGTGAGGCCGTAGAAATCGAAATCACGCCGCTGCTGCCGCAGTTGCGAGAACAGCTCTTCAGAGCCGGCGAACGCATCCGGCGCGAACACCTCGTCGCTCAGCGCCGCCATCGCCCGCTCCTGCTCGCTGCGCGCCACGGGCACTAGCGGCGTAGTGGCGCCGGGCTGGCCGACCATGGCCCGGTTGACCTGCACGCCACCCACATAGCGCGAGATCGTCCGCGCTGCGCCGGCGAACTCATAGCCCATGACCATGTAAGCATTGAACAGCTCCTGGTAGGACTCGCCATCCGTCGCAGCACGGCCTGGCAGGCTTTCGAGAATTTCGTCGACGAGGTCCATGCGTTCGGCGGCGTAGGAAATCGCGTCCGCACTCATATCGCTGACATTGACCCTGGGGTCGATGCCTGCTCCCGGCGAGCGCATGTCATCAGCGTCATTACCGAAGGTCAGCAACGCCTCCGTCGAGCGGTTGAGCAGTTCATTGCGGCGCGCCTCTCCGTCCGGGCCATCGAGGTCCGGTGAGTAGCCGAACTCGATCGCCCAGTCGTCATAGCGGCCCGGCTTGACGTCGTAGAAGCCGGTCTGGCCGCGGCCTGGCGTGGCCAGGTGAACGGGCGCGTAGTCCATCACGGAACCGGTCAGCCCGTTCTCCGTGACGAAGTCCGGGTCGTCCAGCTGCTCGATCGTGTAGATCTGCGACGCCTTCATGTTGTGGTTCAGCCCGAGGGTGTGGCCGATCTCATGCAGGATCAGCATGCGGATGCTCTCGTTCAGCATCTGCGCCTGCTGCGGGCCGCCGAGGCCCATCGCCTTCAGGGCATGCCTGCCGAACATGTTGCTCATCTGCAGTTCGTGCCCCAGGGAGCAGCGCATCGTGTTGCCGAGAACCTGGCTCGACCTGCCGGTGCCGGCGATGGAATCCAGTATGTCCTGGAGCTGCACGCGGTTCGTCAGGAACACGTGCTCGAGCATGATGTCGGCGCCGATAATCTGCCCGGTTCGCGGGTTGGTAAACGACGGGCCGTAACCCCCGAACGGCGGCTGCGGCGATGACGTCCAGCGCAAGACGTTGTAGCGGATATCGCCGGCGTCCCAGTCGGCGTCATCGGGCTGTACCCTGACCTGGACGGCATCCTTGAAGCCCGCCTTCTCGAACGACTGGTTCCAGGCCAGCGCCCCTTCCATGATTGCATCCCGGATCTCGACGGGCGTGGTGTTTTCGATCCACCAGACGATCGGCTCGACCGGCTCCGACAGTTCCGCGTCGGGATCTTTTTTGCGCAGGTCCCAGCGCGTGATCAGGTCGCGAAACGGGGCGTGCGCGTACGACGTCTGGTCGGTGATGTACTGCATGAAATAACCGACGCGCGGATCGTCGAGTCGCGGCTCGTAATCGTTGTCCGGAACCTTCACCAGGGTGTGCTGCAGCCGAATGCTGACGAAGCGGCTGTCCGTTACGTCCCGATCCGCCTGCACGGCCGGCGCCGGATTCTCAAAAACGTAGTCAACAAAGATGTTTGTGTTGTCGGGGTAGCTGCGCACGTCGAAGATCTTGTTCCTGCTGTCGCTGAGCGCGCCGAGCTCGAACCGTGGCTCGGCATTCGGATCCGGATTGGGCGGCCCCTTCAGCTGTTGCAGGCTATCCTTCAGAAAGATGTCATCGGCCTTGATCAGGACCGTGCCATCGCCTTCATCCTCGGCAACGATGTCCTGCACCGCGAGAACGGCGTCGCTGATGTTGGCCTCGGCGGCGCGGGCAATGGCACTGTCCGGGTCGAAGTAGAACGCCGTGTTCTCGGTAACGAATTCGATGCGATCGAAATGGCGGCGAATCGAGATGATCTTGTTATCGCCGAACGCACCGCGAAACGTGCCGGCCTCGACCACGCCGTCGGTGACCATCGCGTTGTAGATGAACTCCTCATCGACCTGGTCGGGTCGAATCGCGAGATAAGTCTCGCCGGTCTTCTTGTCGCGGTAAACGTCGAACAGGCCTTCCAGGTGTTCGCTCTTTTTGACGATGCTGTCGAAACTGGCCTCGCCACCTTCCGTGCCTGAGCCATCCGGCGCGCCGGAGCAGCCGGCCAGAGCGAAAAACATAACTACTAACCACGTCTTCGATGTCATATTGATTCCCCCGCCTGAACAGCGGTGTCGGTGCTGGTTACTTGATGTGTTTGAGGATGCCGTCGAGTTCGTCGAGGGAGTTGTAGGCAATGACGACCTTGCCCGACCCTTTCTTGCTGTGCTGAACGCTTACTTTGGCGCCGATCTTCTCCGAAATCTCGATCTCGAGCCTGCGGATATCCGCGTTACCGGACTCCGCCGGCCTCGCCGGCTTCCTGCCGCTCGCCTTGTCCAGCATGCGCTTGACCAGCCGCTCCGTCTCGCGAACGGACAAGCCCTTCCTGGCGACCTGGCGCGCCGCATCATACTGCTGCATGGCATCGGTGATGCCGAGCAGGGCGCGGGCATGGCCCATCTCGAGCTCGCGCGACTCGAGCATCGGCTTGACCTTCTCGGACAGGTCCTGCAGCCGCAGCAGGTTGCTGACCGCCGCGCGCGAACGCCCCACCGCCTCCGCCGCTTCGGCGTGAGTGAGGTCGAATTCGCGAATCAGGCGATCCAGCGCCCGCGACTCTTCGAGCGGGTTGAGGTTCTCGCGCTGGATGTTCTCGATCAGCGCCATCGCAATGGCCGCCTCGTCCGGAATCTCCCTGACGACGGCCGGGATCTCCTGGAGGCCGGCCATCTGGGCGGCGCGCCAGCGGCGCTCGCCGGCGACGATTTCATACTGGATGCGGCCGCCGCCCTGGATCGGGCGGGCGACGATCGGCTGCACCACGCCTTGTGCCCTGATGGAGCTCGCGAGGTCCTCGAGCGTGTCCTGGCGAATGTCCACGCGCGGCTGGTACTGGCCGCGCTGCAGCAGGTCCACGGGGATCTGGCGCAGGCCGTCGCCGGCGGCATCCTCGTGGTGTTCGCCCGTGACGGCCGCCGTCTCGGCAACCGGTTTGCTGAGCAGGGCGTCGAGGCCGCGGCCGAGTCGTTTTTTTGGTGTCATCTAGTCTTTATCCAGGTTCAGTCTGTCGCGCCCATGGGGCGCTCCTACACAGCACGCAGGCGGGCGTCGCGCGCATCTTCCCTGCGCAGCACTTCCCCGGCAAGCGCGAGGTACGAGATCGCGCCGCGTGACGAGCGATCGTGCAGCAGCACCGGGCGCCCGAAGCTCGGCGCCTCGGCCAGGCGAATGTTGCGCGGGATCACGGTGCGGAAGACCTTGCGGTCGAAGTGCTTGATCAGCTGCAGTGAGACTTCGTTCGACAGATTGATGCGCGGGTCGTACATCGTGCGCAGGATGCCGTACACCTCGAGTTCCGGGTTCACCGAGTCACGGATCTGTTCGACCGTGTTCAGCAGCGCGCTGAGCCCTTCGAGCGCATAGTATTCGCACTGCATGGGGATGAGCACGCCGTCGGCAGCCGTCAGCGCATTAACAGTGAGCATGTTGATCGACGGCGGGCAGTCGATGAGGATGAAATCGTAGAGACCGACCACCGGCGCCAGCGCCTTGCGGAGCTTCATCTCGCGACCGATCTCCTGCAGTAGCTGCACTTCGGCCAGCGTCAGGTCCTCGTTACCCGGCAGTACCGCGAATTCGCCCTCGGGCGCCGCGATGATGGTATCCGCAGCCGTGGCGTCGCCGAGCAGGACGTCGCAGGCCGAGTTCTCGAGCTCCATCTTGTTGATGCCGCAACCCATGGTCGCGTTGCCCTGCGGGTCCATGTCGACGAGCAGCACGCGGCGCTGCGTCGCGGCGAGCGACGCGGCCAGGTTGACGCAGGTCGTCGTCTTGCCGACCCCGCCTTTCTGGTTTGCTACTGCGATGATGCGTGCCATAACTCTAAATCGCGGCCATGGGCCGCTCCTACGTCCGCTCGATCAACACGGCATGCCGGGAACCCGCCTCGAGTCCCGGCACGGTCAGTTCCCTCACGTTGCATCGCCACGTATCGGGCACTTGTTCTAATTCTTCTTCCGGGTAGCGCCCCTTGAGCGCCACGAACACCCCGCCCTCTCCAACGTGGTGCCCGGCCATTTCCAGGAGCTTCGGCAATGATGCCAAAGCCCGGGCGATCACGGTATCAAAGCGGTAGCCGGGTGCATAGTCCTCGGCCCGCGCCTTTGCGGCCGTAACGTTGTCGAGACCGAGCAGGCCCGCAACGTGCTGCACGAACTGGATCTTCTTGTTATTACTGTCGATGAGGTGGAATTCGCGCCCGGGCTCCACGATTGCAAGCGGCAGGCCCGGGAAACCGGCCCCGGTACCGACATCGAGGATGCGCGCGCCGCGCAGCAGCGGCCGGGCCGACAGGCTGTCCTCAATGTGCGCGGTGACCATTTCGTCCCGGTCGCGAATCGCCGTCAGGTTGACCTTGCGGTTCCAGCGCTCGAGCTCGTCGAGCAGCGCGGCAAACTTTGCGTTTTCCTGCTTCGCCATGGCGGAGTGAGTTTAGTCCCAGTAAGCTCGTGAAAACAGCGGCGTACAGGCGGTACCTGGAATCGTGTCCATCACAGACGACGTCGAGCACTGGATCGGCGCGGCCGAGTATCTCGAACATGACGGCCGCCGGTTTGCCTATTGGTCGGCCGGCCAGGGCAGGCCGCTGCTGCTCGTGCACGGTTACCCGACGTCGTCCTGGGACTGGTGTCGGGTGTGGGACGCGTTAGCTACCAGTCACCGGCTGGTCGCCTGCGACATGCTCGGCTTCGGCCTGTCCGATAAACCGCCCTCGGGGTACTCGATCCGCGGCCAGACTGACCTGCAACAGGCATTGCTCGACCGGCTCGGCATCCACGATTTCGATGCCGTCGTCCACGATTATGGCGTTAGCGTCGGGCAGGAAATGCTCGCCCGGAAAAATTCCGGCAGCGGTTTCGCCGGCCTCGGCCGTATCGCGTTTCTCAACGGCGGCCTGTTTCCCGAGCAGCACCGGATGGTGCCTATCCAGAAGCTCGGGATCAGTCCGTTCGGCTTTCTCGTCGGTCTTCTCATGAACCGGCAGCGCTTCGGCGCGGCGTTCAGCGAGGTCTTCGGTCCCGAAACGCAACCGACGGCGCAGGAACTCGACGAGCACTGGCGCTTTATATCGCACAACAACGGGCATCGGCTGATGCACAAGCTGCTGCACTACATCGCCGACCGGCGCGAACATCGCGAGCGCTGGGTGGGGGCGCTGCAGAATTCGAGGGTCCCGATCAAGCTCATCTGCGGCGGCGCCGACCCGGTATCGGGTCGACACATGTTCGACCATTTCCGCGAGCTCGTTCCCGGCGCCGAGGCGGTCTGCCTCGACGACATCGGCCATTATCCGCAGCTCGAAGCGCCTTCCCGGGTCCTCGCGGAGGTGGTACCGTTCCTGGAGTGAAACCTAAAAGACACCGCTGGCTTCTGATGTTGTTCGGCGCGAGTCTTGCGATGACAAACGCGTGCGGACAACAGAATTACGACTCGCAGCGTGCGGCGCTGGTCGACGAGTTGCGCCGCGATTCCTACCGCGCCGAGGAATACGGCGCTCCGCCGCTAAGCGACACGGTGCTGGCCAGCATCGGCGCGGTTCCGCGCCACGAGTTCGTGCCGCCCGGCGAGCGGCAGTATGCCTACGGTAACTACCCGCTGCCGATCGGCGCCGGCCAGACGATCTCTCAGCCGTACATCGTCGCACTGATGACCGACCTGGCCGACGTGTCGGCCGATGAGATCGTACTCGAGATCGGCACCGGTTCCGGCTACCAGGCGGCAGTCCTGGCCGGCCTCGCGAAACACGTTTACACGATCGAGATCGTCGAGATGCTCGGCCTGCGCGCGAAAGATGACCTCGAGCGCCTGGGCTATGACAACGTCACGGTCAGGATCGGGGACGGCTACGCCGGCTGGCCCGACAAAGCGCCGTTCGACGCGATCGTGGTCACCGCCGCTCCTGACGCAGTGCCGCAGCCGCTGGTCGACCAGCTCAAGGTCGGCGGGCGCATGGTGATCCCGGTCGGCCCGGTGCATGCCGTCCAGACGCTGCAGCTCCTTTGCAAGGACGCGGACGGCAATCTCGAGGTGACCGATATCATCCCGGTGCGGTTCGTGCCGTTGACGAGGGACTAGCCGGACCGTAGGAGCGCCCCATGGGCGCGAACGGCAAATGTCGCACCCATGGGGCGCTCCTACACGACCAGCAGCGCCATGAAGTCGTCGACCGGCGTCGCGGCGAGCTTGTCGCGATCGGCGCACAGTTCGCTGAGCGTCTCCCACTGGCCTGCCGCCAGCTTCGGCTGCACGCTGTCGACGAACTTCTGCTTGAGCACCGGTATACCCTCGGCGCGGCGCTCGCGATGGCCGATCGGGAAATCCACGGCGATCTTGTCCGTGCTTGAGCCGTCCTTGAAGAACACCTGCACGGCGTTGCCGATGTAGCGCTTGTCCGGATCGAAATAGTCCTTCGTGTACTGCTCGTTCTCGGTCACCACCATCTTGTCGCGCAGCGCGTCAATGCGGGAATCGCTCGCAACGTCGTCTTCGTAATCGGCGGCGGTCAGGCGACCGAAAATCAGCGGCACGGCGACCATGTACTGGATACAGTGGTCGCGATCGGCCGGGTTGTCGAGCGGCCCGGTCTTGTCGATGATGCGCACCCCGGCTTCCTGCGTCTCGATGACGACCTTGTCGACGTCTTCAATGCGGTCCTTGACCGCATCATGCAGCGTCATCGCCGCTTCGACCGCCGTCTGCGAATGAAACTCGGCCGGATAGGAAATCTTGAACAGCACGTTTTCCATCACGTAGCTGCCGTAGCCGCGCTGGAAACCGAACGGGTTGCCCTTGAACAACACGTCGTAGTAGCCCCAGGTCTTGGCGGACAGCGCCGACGGGTAACCCATCTCGCCCGTCATTGCGATCAGCGCGAGCCGCACGGCGCGACTGGTCGCGTCACCTGCCGCCCAGCTCTTGCGCGAGCCGGTGTTGGGCGCATGGCGGTAAGTCCGGAGGGAACAGCCGTCGATCCAGGCGTGCGACAGGGCGTTGCGCACCGTCTCCTCGTCACCGCCGAGCATGCGCGTGACCACGGCCGTCGAGGCAACCCGCACCAGCAACACGTGATCGAGGCCGACGCGGTTGTAGCTGTTCTCGAGCGCCAGCACGCCCTGAACCTCGTGGGCGCGGATCATCGCGTCAAGCACGTCGCGCATCGTCAGCGGCGCATCGCCGTTTGCGCGGGCCTGGCGGCTCAGGTAGTCGGCGACGGCCAGGATGCCGCCCAGGTTGTCGGACGGATGGCCCCATTCCGCGGCGAGCCAGGTGTCGTTGAAGTCCAGCCAGCGGTTCATGGCGCCGATGTTGAAAGCGGCCATGACCGGCTCGAGCTCGTACGAGGTCCCTGGTACGCGCGCCCCGCCAGCCAGCGTGGCGCCGGGGACAATCGGGCCAAGCAACTTGGTGCAGGCCGGGTAGTCCAGCGCCTGGAAGCCACAGGCCAGCGTATCCATCAGGCAGTAGTGCGCCGTTTCGAAAGCGAGGTCGCTGTCGATCTGGGCATTGCAGACGTAGTCGGCGATGTCGACGAGCTCTTTGTCCCAGTCGGGACGCTTCGCCGAGCGAATATCGATATTGGACATTGTCGGGTTCCTTAGCGGTTTTCGATCGGGGTCCACTCCTGGAGTGGCGGCCCGACGTAATCGGCGGCGGGTCGAATCAACTTGTTGTCAGCTCTCTGCTCCATGACGTGCGCCGCCCACCCCGTGATTCGCGAACACACGAAAATCGGCGTGAACAGGTAGGTCGGCACACCCATGAAGTGATACACGCTGGCTGCGAAGAAGTCGGCGTTCGCGAACAGCTTCTTCTCGTCCCACATAACTTTCTCGATCGCTTCCGACACCTCGTAGAGCGTCATGTCGCCTTGCTCTGCCGCGAGCTTTTTCGACATGGCCTTGTTGACGCTGTTGCGTGGATCGGAGGTCGTGTAGACGCGATGGCCGAAGCCCATGATGAGTTCCTTGCGCTCGAGCATGCCGAGCACCCCCTCGGTCGCCTCGCCGGGCGAGGTGAACTTCTGGATCAGCTCCATCGCCGCTTCGTTGGCGCCGCCGTGCAGCGGCCCGCGCAACGCGCCGATGGCGCCACTGACGGCCGAGTGCATGTCGGACAGTGTGCCCGTGATGACACGGCCGGCGAAGGTTGACGCGTTGAACTCGTGCTCGGCGTAGAGGATCAGGGTCGTCGACAGGCTTTGCTCGTGCAGCGCGGACGGGGGCTTGTCGTGCAACATATGCAGGATATGACCCGCGATCGTGTCATCGTCCGTTTCAGTATCGATGCGCACGCCGTCCGTATGGAAGCGGTGCCAGTAGACCATCATAGACGGCAGGCAGGCGAGCAGCCTGTCGGCAACGTCCTGCTGATCGGAAAAGTCGCTGGCCTCGGGCTCGATGTTGCCGAGGAACGAGACGCCCGTTCGCAAGACGTCCATCGGGTGAGCCTCCGCCGGGACCATCTCGAGCACAACCTTGAGCGCGTCGGGCAGGCCGCGCAAGGATTTGATCCTGGCCACGTAGGCGTCGAGCTCGGCCTGCGTGGGCAGCTTGCCGTAAAGCAGCAGGTAGGCCACCTCTTCGAAGGTCGCGTTGTCGGCGAGATCGTAGATGTCATAGCCGCAATAGGTAAGGCCGGCGCCTTCCTTGCCCACAGTGCACAGCGCCGTCTTGCCGGCCGTCACGCCGGCGAGGCCGCCGGTCTTCTTCTTATCCGTCATTTTTCAGTCCTTGCTCTTTGAAGAGCTCATCAAGCTTGTCCTCGTACGCCTGGTAACCGAGCACATCGTAAAGCTCCATGCGCGTCTGCATTCGGTCGATGGCCCCGGACTGCGTGCCCTGCTCGCGCAGCTCGGTGTAAACGTCCAGCGCCGCCTTCGACATCGCGCGGAACGCGGTCAGGGGGTAAAGCGCCATGCGCACACCAACGCTCGCCATTTCTTCGGTGGTGAACAGCGGGGTCTTGCCGAACTCGGTGAGATTGGCGAGCACCGGCACCTTGATCGAGTCCGTGAACTGCCGGTACTCGTCGAGCGTCGTCAGCGCCTCGGCGAAGATCATGTCAGCGCCGGCCTCGACATAGGCCGCGGCGCGGTCGAGCGCAGCTTGCTGGCCCTCCACGGCATGCGCGTCGGTGCGCGCCATGATCACGAAATCCGCATCGATTCGGCCGTCCACCGCCGCCTTGAGCCTGTCGCACATCTCGCCGGTCTCGACCAGCGCCTTGCCGGGCCGGTGGCCACAGCGCTTGACCGCGACCTGGTCCTCCAGGTGGCCGCCCGCGGCCCCCGCCCAGGTCATCTCACGAATCGTGCGACTGATCATGAACGCGCTGCCCCACCCGGTGTCCGCGTCGACCAGCAGCGGCAGGTCGGTGGCCGAAGCAATGCGGCGGATGTCTTCGCAGACGTCGTTGAGCGTGGTCATGGCGAGATCCGGCAGGCCATAGGAGGCGTTGGCCACGCCGGCGCCGGACAGGTAAATGGCCCGATAGCCGGCGCGCTCGGCCAGCAGCGCCGTGTAGGCGTTGATCGTGCCGACGATCTGCAGGGGTTGTTCGGCGTCGAGCGCCGCCCGGAAACGTGCTCCTGCACTCATTCGGATGCTCCTGGTTGCGCGCGTAATTTTAATGAAGATTAAAATTTGGCGGGAAGCGATTCTAAACCACCGGGATAGCGATTCCCAAATCTGAAAACACCGCGGGCCGGGAGGCCTTTACCTCCATGGCTCCCTTCGGTCCGCTTTACTTCCGGTAAAGGCCTCCCGGCCCGCTGCGCGATTACCCGATTTCGACAACCGTTCGGCCGGTTATCTTGCCGTCGATGAACGCCTGGAAGGCTCCGGGCAGCTCGTCGAAACCGATTGTCCGGCTGCCGATGGTGTCGAGGTGGCGGGGCCGCAGATCGCCGCCGATGCGCGACCACACCGCGAGGCGCAGGTCGCGCGGCGTGTCCACGGAGTTGATGCCGAGCAGGCACACGGCGCGCAGGATGAACGGCATCACCGTCGTCTCCAGCTTGAAACCCGACGCCAGGCCGATGCTGGCGATGTTGCCGCCATAGTCGGTCGTGCGCGTCAGCCAGGCGAGGTAGTCGCCGCCGAGATTGTCGATAGCCCCGGCCCACTCCGCTTTCTCCATGGGTCGCTTACCGAAGTCGATCTGGTCACGAACCAGGATGCGGCGGGCGCCGATGTTCTTGAGATAGCTTTCCTCGTCGGCCTTGCCGGTCACGGCAACCGCCTCGTAGCCGCGACCTTCCAACATGTCGATCGCGATGCTGCCGACGCCGCCGGTCGCCCCGGTGACCACGACCGGCCCGTTCTCGGGCCGCTGGCCGTTCTGTTCCATGCGGTGAATCGCGAGTGCGGCCGTATAACCGGCGGTACCGATCTGCATCGCCTCCACGGCCGTCATGCCCTCGGGAATCGGCACCACGCTCGCGCTATCGACGCGGGCGTATTCCGCGTAGCCGCCATCGACGGTCTCGCTGAGGCCGCAGCCGTTGACGAGCACGGGCGTGCCGGGCTGCAGCTCCGCGTGGTCCGAGCTCTCGACCACACCGGCAAGGTCGATGCCGCCGTTCAGCGGGTAACGCCGCAGGATAGGGGCGGCGCCGGTTGCGGCCAGCGCGTCCTTGTAGTTGATCGTCGAGTGACTGACCTTGACGACGACGTTGCCCTCGGTGAGGTCGTCGATGGTCATCAGTTCGAAACCGGCGGTAATGCCGTCGTCCTGCTTGTTGATCCGGTACGCGCGGAAGTCGGTCATTGCTTTCTTTTCTCCAGCCAGAGCTCCAGCCCCTGGGCGTTGAGTTCGATGTCGATGTCGAGCACCTCGAGCATGCGGTCGCGCCCGCCCGTGAAACCGTGGTCGTCGAGCTGCGCTGCGTAGTAGTCGGTAAGTCCGTTACGGATGTTCGCAGATCGGTCGGTGTCGTGCTCGTGCTGCTCGGCGATCGCAACGTAAGCATCGATTCCCCGGTGCATCTGCTCCGCGAGGCGATCGAGGTTGCGCACGCGGCTGTAGTGCGTCAGGTACAGCTGCCCGGGCTCGCAGCCCATAATTCGGTCGACGGCCTTATGCGCCTCGACCGGGTCGAACTGTACGGGCGTCGTCGTCGGGAACACGATCTCGCCGTTGTCGGTATCGAGCTCGCGATAGGAGACGCCAAAGCTGTCCCCGGTGAAAACGCCCTGCGACGCGGGATCGTTGATGACGTGATGGTGGCGCGCATGCCCCTCGGTGTTGAGGAACTGCAGCTCGCGACCGTTTAATGAAATCCAGTCGCCGTCTTCCGGTACGTGAATGCGCTGTTCGTCGATCGGCAGGATCGTGCCGTAAATCTCGCGGGTCTGTTCTACGCCGTAAACCGCCTCGGTCCCGGCTACCAGCCTGGTCGGATCGATCATGTGCTTCGCACCGTAGCGATGCACGACACAGCGGGCGTTGGGCAGCTCCTGCATGAGCTGGCCGGCGCCACCCGCGTGATCGAGATGCACATGGGTCAGGATGACGTAATCGACGTCGCCGATATCGAGCCCTTCGGCGCGCAGCGCGTCGAGTAACAGTGGGACACTTTTATTGACGCCAGTGTCGACAAACGCGGCGCGCCCGTCCTCGACGATCAGGTGGCTGGCGTCCTGTAGTGAGCGTGCATACTCGGTGTCGATGGCGGTGATGCCATCATTGAGCGTTGTCGTTGCCGCGGTCAATCGGCCTTTAGGGTCGTCTCGAGGCCCGGCAGGCTCGAATAGAACTTGGCCAGAATCTTGACGTCTTCGTCGGTCAGCGGCGCCGCCATCGGGCTCATGACCGGATCCTTGCGCGAGCCGTCGCGATACTGGTTGAGCGCGTGCACCAGGTATTCCTCGTGCTGTCCCGCCAGCGTCGGCCAGTTCGGCGCCAGGCTGATGCCGTTCTGCCCGTGGCACGCGTTGCAGGTCGCCGCCTTTGCAAACGGCTCGACCTGCGCGCCGCCGGCGTCGACCGCTTCGCTGCCGAAGCTGGCGAGGAAGGCCGCCACATCGGCAATCTGCTGGTCGGTGAGGCTCGCCGACTGTGCAACCATCGTCGGGTGCTCGCGCATGCCGTCCCGGTAACCCCGGAGCGCGATTTCGAGGTAGGTCGCTTTTTGCCCGCCCAGCTTCGGTACGCGGAACGACGGGTAGGCGTTGCGGTAGCCTTCGATGCCGTGGCAACCGAGGCAGGAATAGCCGATGGCGGCACCGGCAGCCGCATCACCCTCGGCGGCGGCGGAGCCCGAAAGCAGCAACACGGCTGCAACGAATGCAATCTTGGTCTTGATAATCAACTGATATTTCAACGCGTTGGATTGTTGGCCGCAGGGGCCGTCGGATCGAGGTCGTTATGGTAGTGACAACGGCTGGTCTTTTCCAGCCCGGAATACGACTGTTCGCGTGCTAGCATCTCGTCCTCTCTACCCGCGCACGGACACTTCATCGTGAAAAAGAGCTTCGTTTTCCTGCTGCTGGCGCTCGCGCTAATCGTCATCGTTTCACCCGGCATCGTCGGCAAGCTCGCCGAGCAGTCGATGGACGAGAACCTCGACTGGGCCGCATCCGAGAGTCGCGACATCAAGATAACGTCGCAAGGATTCGACCGCGGCTGGTTTTCTTCCGCGGGCCAACACCGGATCGAACTCAGTGGCGGCGACATCCGCGACGTGATCGATGTCGTCTTCCAGGATAACGGGTACAGCGGCATTCCGGCGCTGATCATCGACACCCGCATCGACCATGGCCTGGTGCCCGTATCGTCGATGGGGCGGGAAAAAGGTTCGCTCGCGCCGGGACTGGGCAGCGCAATCTCGACCTTGCAACTGGAGTTCGACGGCGGCGACACGATCGAGCTGCCCGGCACGATCTACAGCACGGTCGGCCTGACGGGTGCGTTGCAGTCCAATCTCGTTATCGAGCCGGGGACTTTCAATGACGGCGCGGAGACCGTGCAATGGGGCAATGTCGACGCCCTCATAACGATGAGCGCTTCCAGCAGCACGGTAGATTTTGCCGGCCAGATAGACGAGATCGTGTTCGCGTCACCGGACGATGAGCTCGTTCTCGGTCAGATCAGCTTCGACGGCGAACAGGCGTTGACGCCTTTCGGGTTCTCGGTGGGCGATGCGGAGGTCTTGATCGAGTCAATCGCCTTTCCCACCGACATTGGCGACTTCGATTCCGGCCCGTTGAAGTTCACCTCGACCGCGTCGCTCGACGACGACCTCGTCACGGCGCGGACGACCTTTGAGATCGGGACCGTGCCGATCGGCGCGCTCGGATCGTCGTCGCTCGGTTTCGACATGTCCTTTATTGATGTCGACGCGGCCTCGCTCAGCCGCATATCCGCCGTGATCGACGACATCGACAGCTATGCCGACGACGATGACCTGCGGCTCGCCGTGGAGGATGACCTGCGCACATTATTCGCCAGGGGCTTCGAGTTGCGCGTCGACCGTCTCGATGTGGCGTTGCCGTCGGGCACGTTCTCGGCGCGGCTGGATGCGACCGTGGAACCGACCGACATCGGCGATTTCGTCATGACCTCGGTGTTGCTCGCGCTCGATGCCAACATGGAACTCAGCGTCCCTGTAGAGCTCTTCGACATGGCGGCGACGCTCAACCCCGAGTTCAACGCGGCCGTTGGCCTCGGCTTCCTGCGCCTGGAAGGTAACGAATACCGGATGCGGGCCGAGTTCAGCGACGGATTGCTGACCGTCAACGGCGCGCCGATGCCGGGCATCATCCCGGGGCTGCAGTAGCCTGCGCCCGCCGACGCGGGCACTTACACGTCTTCGGCGAAGTGGCAGCGCACGCGACTGTCGGCCATCTCGCGCGCCGCTGGCGTTTCACTGCGACAGCGCGGCTCGGCATGCGGACAGCGGGGATGGAAAGCACAGCCGGACGGCGGCGTCAGCGCGGACGGGATTTCACCCGATACGCTCGCCATGCCGCCCGGGTGATCCGGGTCGGGAACCGGTATCGCGCTCAGCAACGCTCGTGTGTACGGGTGCCGCGGTCGATCGAACAGCGCCTCTGTCGCCGCCTGCTCGACAACCGCCCCGAGGTACATTACCGCCACCCGGTGGCTGAGCGACCGCGCGACAGCAAGATCGTGGGTAATGAACACGATCGCAAGCCCGCTATCGTGTTGTATCTTGCGCAGCAGTTTTAGCACCTGCTCACGCACCGTGCCGTCGAGCGCCGCGACCGACTCGTCGCAAACCAGCACCTGCGGCTCGAGCACCAATGCTCGTGCAATTGCCACCCGCTGCGCCTGACCGCCCGACAGTTCGTGCGGAAAGCGCCGGTGGAACTCAGCGTCCAGGCCGGTCATGGCCAGCACCGCGGCCGCCCGCTCGCGCCGTGCCGCCGCGCTGGTTTTGGGTTCATGCACGACCAGCGGCTCGGACACGATGTCGATCACGCGCATCTGCGGATTGAGTGAAGCGGCGGGATCCTGGAACACGAGCTGCATGCCGCGGCGGGCGTCCAGGTTCCTGTCATCCAGGTCCGGCGGCAACTCGTCGCCGCATAGCACGACGCGGCCAACAGTCGGTGGCACCAGCCCGAGCGCGCCCCGCACCAGGCTGGATTTGCCCGACCCGGACTCGCCGACCACGGCCACCGTTTCCCCGGTCCGCACATCGAGGTCCACGCCGCGCACCGCCGTCAGTGTGTCGCTGCCGCCAACCGGGTAACGCACCTCGGCTCCTTCGATCGCCAGCACCGTGTCGCCGGCCCGTACGGGCGACGCACCGCCGGCATCGACGCGGGGCGCGGCATGTAGCAGGGCCTTCGTATGCGCATGAGACGGCGCGGCAAAAATATCGCGCGTTGGGCCCTGTTCGACGAGCCGGCCCTTCTCGAGCACGACCATGCGCTCGCAACGCCCGGCAACCACGCCGAGATCGTGCGTGATCAGCAGCAAAGCCGTGTTCTCCCGCAGCTCCTCGAGCAGGTCGAGCACCTGCGCCTGCACCGTTACGTCGAGTGCGGTCGTCGGTTCATCGGCGATGAGCAGGTCGGGCTCGCAGAGTAACGCCGACGCAATCATCACGCGCTGCCGCATGCCGCCCGAGAGTTCGTGTGGATAAGCGCGCACCTGTCGCGGCGCATCCGGCAAGCCTACGCGTTCGAGAAACTCGATCACCCGGTTGCGCGCGGCCCGGCCGTGGGCGAGATCGTGGCGGGCGACTATTCGACCCAGCTGCGCGCCGATCGACAGGTAGGGATTCAACGCCTGTGCCGGATCCTGGAACACCATGGCGATGC
>JASJCH010000049.1 GCA_030066075.1 Woeseiaceae bacterium | reverse complement strand
CCGAGCTCCCGGGACCCGGCGGGTTGTAACCCTTGTGCACACCGGCCAGCAGTCGCCAGTCGTCGTTGACGCGGTACAAGGCGCCGACGCCGGGTATCGTCGTGGACACGGAATTGCGACGCACCCGGGTCGGACCTTGTTCGCGACCAGGATCGGCCGTCGAGTAGTCGAGTCGACGCATGTCGACGTCTTCGAAGCGTACGCCTGGCGTAACAATCCAGCGGCCGCTGCGAATCTCGGCATTGACGAAATACGATTGCGCGCTGGCGTCAGATAGCCGGTTGGTATGTGAACCCCCGGCGCCAGCCGTTGTGAGTACAAGCAGGCCGTCTTCCATGCGGTAGCTGTCCTGGTGCTGGAAGCGGTCTTCCTCGTCTTCGTGCAAACGCAGGCCGGCATTCAGCGCGATTTCGGCATCGCCCCACCCGAAGTCCCACTGAACTTCGGCCTGCACACCCTGGGAGTAGTAGGTTCGGTTGTTTGCACGCTTGGTGAGCACATCGTCCGGGCTCGTTGCGCCCTTAAGCCAGCCGAGTTCGAGCGCGTAAGCCTCGGGATCGGTCAGCACGGTGTTGAGACCGCTGCCATTGACCGATTGCAGCTTGTACCAATTGCGCTCGAAGTCATTCCGGTAAGCCGTGACCGTTGCCCGCCAGTTGTCGCCCGGGTCGACAACATAGTCGAGCTGGTATTGCTCATGCTCGCTGACAAAAATGTCACCTTCGCTCGCGGCATAGCGCGTCAACGGATTGGCCGCAAAATCCTCATCGGTGACTCCAAGGTAGGTCTGGTCCGACGTCTGGTCGGTATAGCCGACCTTGAAGCGCAGGCTCTGGTGAATGTCCGAGTCGCTGTCGCTGTCGATCTGCAACTTGGCAACATAGTCCTCGACGTCGAATCCCGTGTCGCCGTTGATCGGGCTGTCGACGTCCATGAAACCGTCGCTGCGGCTCTGGACGGTCTCCACCAGCCACGACACGCGCTCCCCGGCGTTGCCGACATTGGCGTGGACGTCATAGGAACTGTGCTCGCCAATGCGCAGGTCGATGTTGGTGGCAAATTGCTCGGGAACCGGCGTCGAGATCATGTTCAGCGCTCCCCCCGTCGTCCGCGGGCCGACTACGACCGATGCCGGACCCTTGAGCACCTCCAGCGAGTTCATGCGTCGCTGCGTCGGGAAGTAGTAGGCCGAAGGAGCCGAGTAGGGCGCCGGTGCGATCAGGACACCGTCTTCGAGCAGCGCAATACGGGCGCTGCGGTCAAGGCCCGAGCCGCGGATGCCGATGTTGGGTCGCAGGCCGAATCCTTCCTCTTCCTGCAGGTAGACGCCGGGCACGGCACGCAGTACCCGCAAGATATCCGTGTCGTTGAAGATCTCGAGCGCCTCGGCATCGAGTACATGCGCCGAGCCAGGCACGTCCGCTACGTCTGTGGCGCGGCCGGTGATCGTAATGTTGTCGATCGGTGCATCCTGCGAGTACGCCGGCAGGGAAGCGGCAAGTACTGCGATAGCCAGGGCGGAGCGGCGGCTGCGAAAGTGTGTCATCTGCATGTTCCCGGTTGAATGTCGTCCCATTGACTGCGGAAACTAATGCAAATGAGAATGATTCGCAATAGCGATAAATGCGTATATCAATTATGGTGAATTCACAAAGTGGGCTGTGAATCAGGGCCTCTACAGGGGTTGCAGAACGTGGCAAACTTGCGCCAGCTATGGGCGAATTCAATCGTAAACTCCTGATTGTCGAGGACGATCCGGGTCTCCTCAGCCAGTTGAAGTGGTGCTTCGAGGATTACGAAGTCTTCACGGCCGGGGACCGCGAATCCGCGATCGCCGAATTGCGGCGCCACGAGCCGATGGTCGTGTTGCAGGATCTCGGTCTGCCGCCGAGCCCAGACGGCGTCGAGGAGGGGCTCGAAACGCTGCAGCACACCGTGCGGCTCGCGCCGGCCACCAAGGTCATCGTCGTTACCGGCCGGGGAGACCAGGAGAACGCCGTGCGCGCGGTTGCCCTCGGCGCCTACGACTTCTACCAGAAGCCGGTCGATACCGACACGCTGCGCCTGATCGTGGAGCGGGCATTCAGCATTAGCGAACTCGAGCTCGAGAACCGCCGTTTGCACAGCCAGGTTAACGAGTCGCCGCTGCACGGCATCGTTGCGGCGAGTGAGGGCATGCTGGCCGTTTGCCGCATGATCGAGAAGGTCGCCCCGACGGACGTCACCGCGCTGTTGCTGGGCGAATCCGGCACCGGCAAGGAGTTACTGGCCAGGGCATTGCACCGGCTCAGCCCGCGCGCGGACAAGAAATTCATCGCCATCAACTGCGCCGCTATTCCCGAGAACCTGCTCGAGTCGGAGCTCTTCGGCCACGAGAAAGGTGCATTCACGGGCGCCCACAAGCAGACGCTCGGTAAAGTAGAACTCGCCGAGGGTGGCACGCTGTTTCTCGACGAGATCGGTGATATGCCAATGGCCCTGCAGGCCAAAATGCTGCGCTTCCTGCAGGAACGCGTCATTGAACGCGTCGGCGGCCGCGAGGAGATCTCGGTTGACGTGCGGGTCGTCTGCGCCACCAATCGCAATCCCGAGGACCTGATCAAGGAGGGCGCGTTCCGCGAAGATCTCTACTACCGGGTGAGCGAAATCACGATCAACATCCCGCCGTTTCGGGACCGCGAGGAGGGCCGCCTGATCCTCGCGCGCCACTTGCTGCAGAAGTACTGCAAGTCGCAGTCGCGGGCGATCAACGGCTTTTCCGACGATGCGGTGCATGCCATCGAGGGCTACTCCTGGCCGGGCAACGTCCGTGAACTCGAGAACAAGATCAAGGGCGCCGTCATCATGGCCGACGGCAAACTCGTTACGGCCAGTGACCTGGGTATCGCAGGTGACGATGTCGAGGAAGAGTCCCTGAACCTGCGTTCGGTGCGGCAGCGCGCCGAGTCCAAGGCGATCCGCGTTGCGCTCACGCGCAGTTACGGCAACATCTCGAAGGCGGCCGAGCTACTCGGCATCACGCGACCGACGCTCTACGACTTGTTGAACAAGTACGATATGTCGGCCGAGGGTTACGGCAAGAAAGCAGCGGGATCCTGAGCCGTAGGAGCGCCCCATGGGCGCGACAAACTCGGTCAATTGACGAGATTAGCTGGCTGAGGATCGATTAGCCTCCCGCCAGAATCTCTTGCATGAACGCAAGCCGAGCTATTCCAGGTAAAGGTACGCGGCTAACCCGAGTCGGCCGATTCAACGAGGTGAACCGCGTCTACCATGTAAACACGGCAACACTGAACAGAGAGCCGCTATTCGCGCGACTGCGATTCGCACGATGCGTAGTACGCGCAATGATGCAAGAGCAACAGGCCGGCGGTTCGACAACCCTTGCATTTGTTGTAATGCCGGACCACCTGCATTGGCTCGTACAGGTTAACTCTCAACGGGTACTCTCCGAGAGTGTCTGCGTGGTTAAATCATGTGCAGCGAGACAGATAAATGCGCTAAGGGGATCGTTGAGGCGCGTGTGGCAGCGCGGATTCTATGATCGCGCCGTTCGCGGGGAAGAAGACCTCGTCGACATCGCGCGCTATATCATTGCGAACCCGGTTCGTGCCGGTTTGGTTCGTTCAGTTAGAGACTTCCCGAACTGGGACGCGATCTGGCTGCGGAGTTGATTAGCAGACGGACTGTCGCGCCCATGGGGCGCTCCTACGGTCTGCTGATTACCGGGTCTTGAACTGGTCGGGGTTCAGGTCGTGGCGCGCCAGCAGCTTGTAGAAATCCGTGCGGTTGCGCTTGGCGAGCCGTGCCGCCTGGCTCACGTTGCCCATTGTGATCTGCAGGATCTGTGACAGGTAGTTGCGCGTGAACTCGTCGCGCGCATCCGAGAACGACAATAACTTGCCGGCGTGTTCGCCGAGCGACTGCTGTACGAGTTCGCCGCTGATGACGGGCGAGCGCGACAGCGCGACGTTCTGGCGCACGATGTTGTACAGCTGGCGAATGTTGCCCGGCCACTCGGCCGTCACGAGCATCTCGACGGCCTCGGGCGCATAGACCTTGCGCTCCTGGCCGGCTTCTCTCGCGATAATCTGCAGGAAGTTGGCGACCAGCAGCGGGATGTCCTCGCGCCGCTCGTCCAGCGTTGGCAACTTGATGTTGACGACGTTGAGCCGGTAGTAGAGGTCCTCGCGAAACTTGCCTTCGCCCATAAGCTCGTTGAGGTCGCGATGCGTGGCGGAGATGACGCGCACGTCGACCTGCACGGCCTCCGTGCTGCCTACCGGCCGCACCTGGTTCTCCTGCAGCACGCGCAGTAGCTTGACCTGCAGGCGCATCGGCATGTCGCCAATCTCGTCGAGCAGCAAAGTGCCGCCCTCGGCCGCCTGGAAAAGGCCCTTGTGCTGGCGCGTGGCGCCCGTGAATGCTCCCTTCTCGTGGCCGAACAGCTCCGACTCGAGCAGGTTTTCGGCCATGGCCGAGCAGTTGATCGCCGTGAAAGGCATGTTGTGTCGCGGGCTGGCCGTGTGGATGGCCTTGGCGAGCAACTCCTTGCCCGTGCCACTCTCGCCCGTGATCAGCACGCGCGCATCGGTGGCCGCCACCATTTTCGCCTGCTGCAGGACCTCTTTCATGCCCTGGTTACGGGTGATGATGTCGGAGGCCCAGCCTTCCTCGACCTCGGCCGAGCCGGACACCCGCAGTGCCTTCTCGACCGTCACCATGAGCTCGTCCTTGTCGATCGGCTTGGTCAGGAAACCGAAGGCGCCGCTCTGCGTTGCGACGACGGCGTCGGGGATCGTGCCGTGCGCCGTGATGATAACCACGCGCAGGCCGGGCGAGCGTGTCTGCAACTCCTTGAGCAGCCCGATACCGTCCATCTTGTCCATGCGCAGGTCGGTAATCACGAGGTCGGGCGAGAAGCGATTCAGCGTCGCCAGCGCCTTGTGAGCGCTCTCGACGGCTTCGACATCGTAACCCTCGGCGCGCAGGCGAATGCTGAGCAGCCGCAACAGCCCGGGATCGTCGTCGACGAGCAGGATCTTGCCTTTCGTTTGCAGGGACGGGTTGGCCATGGCGAGAGATTAAGTTTAATTCATAAGTGGGGCAAGGTACTGGTTCGTAGGAGCGGCCCATGGCCGCGATCGCGCCCGTGGGGCGCTCCTACTCCTGTTCCCGGATAGAGCGCTCGATGGTCGTGATTGCCTCGAGCTTCTCCTCGGCGTCGCGCAGCTGTTGACTGAGGCTGCGATTCTCGGCCTCCAGCGAGGCCAGCCTTTGGCTGGTCGCGGTCTCGCGCTCACTGCTGGCCCTCGAGACCGCGGCCCGCAGCCGCTGCACTTCCGCCTCGACGGCTGCGAGTTCCTCGGCTGAGCGCAGCGCTATCGATGCCAGCGCGACCTCCGACTGCGTCAGCAAAGCAGGCGCCGCAAGCACTTCGCGCAACATGGATGCGGCCCTGGCGGCGTCGCTCTCCGGATGGCCGGGGGTGCCCAGTACCAGCGCGAAACGCAGGTTAGTCTGGGGTCCGGGGGTGAGTTGGGCGCCAGATTCGGCGTCGGCGAAGATCTCCGCCTGTGCCGCCGGGTCGCCCGAGGCGAGCTGGCGCATCTCTTCGAGGTAGTAGTCGATGCCCGGTGCCCCGAGGATGCCCGCGTCACCCGACGGCGTCTCCGAGCCAGACATGCCGGAAAAGAAGCCCTTGGTCTGGGCGCAACCGGATAGCAGCACCGCCGCTACCGCGATGGCCGCGATCTGTTGAGCCCGGCTTGTTCGTTTGCTGCTATGCATTGGCCGCCATCTTAGGTTGCGTGACGCGCTCCTTTTGCGGAATGTTCACCCGAAAATGTGCGCCTGAAAACTCATCCGAATCGACCAGTTCCACCGAGCCCTCGTGCGCCTGTATGCACTCGAGGACGACCGACAAACCGATACCCGTTCCGGCCACCTGGCCGCCTTGTTCGCGGCGCCCCTGGAAGAACGCCTCGAAAATGCGCGGGCTCTCCTCGTCCGGTATGCCCGGCCCGGTGTCGCCGAACTCCAGCACGAAACTCGACGGTGTCGAGTACGCGCGGATCGTGATAAAGCCACCTCGCGGTGTGAACTTGATCGCATTCGAGAGCAGATTATCTAGGACTGTGCGAATTTTTTCGCGATCCGCGTTCACAATAATGTCTTCTACTTCGAGCTTGAGCTGGATATGCGCGGCCTTCAGCGTCAGCCGCTGCGCCTTGGCAACCGAGATCACCAGCGCGCGGATCGGGAAGTCCGTCAGGGTCAGGACCTCGGTTTTGGTCTGCCAGGCGCTGAAGCTGAGCAGGTTCTCGATCAGCTGCTGCAGCTTGAGTCCGTTCACTCGCAGGATGTCGGTCACTTCGCGTTGCGGCGTGTCGAGTTCGCCGACCGTGCCGTCGAGCAGCAGCTCGGTACCCTCGCGAATGTTGGCCAGCGGCGTCTTCAGCTCGTGCGACATGTGGCGCAGGAACTTGTTTTTCTCCTGCGCAAGTTCCAGCAGGCGCATGCGCAGCCACTCGAGCTGTTTGCCGAGGCGCACCAGGTCGGTCGGGCCCTTCACCTCGATCGGCCTCGAGAATCCACTCTGGCCGAGCTGGTTGATGGCGCCGTCGAGCTGACGGATCGGCCTTGCAACCAGCACGATGAAAAATACGACGATGATCAGCGTACCGGGCACCAGCGCCGCCACCTGCCACGCGGATATACGCTGCGCTCGCCGCGTGCTTTCCTGGAGGCTGCGTAACTCGGTGTCCACATACAGCGTCAGTGTGCTGGTTAGCTGCGCCGTGCGTTCGCGTAACAGGGCAAATTCGGCGATAGCCCGCGCCGCCTCATCCTCTGCGCTCAGGTCCGCCTGCTCGAGGGTATTGACGATCCGGCGCGCCGCGGCGCCGATCGATGCCGCGAGCGCCGTCGTGTTGGCCTTCTCGGTGAGCGGCGCCATCGTCTGCAGGTGGTCGTCGATCCGGCCGAGATCCTCGTAGAGCAGTTCCAGCGACCTTGCGGTACCCAGCACCTGGTATTGCCTGGCGACGCGTTCGAGCGACCCGAGGTGTTCCTGCAGCAGGCGGTTCTTTTCGGCAGCCTCGACACCCGTCGCAACCAGTTGCTCGCTCTGCTCGGCGAGCCTGTCGAGGTTCACGAGAGCCCAGATCACCGCGATCAGCAGAGGCATGGCCACCAGCCCAAATCCTACAAGAATCAGGCCGTTAAGCGATCTTGGTCGAAGTGGTCTCATGGTTGCAGTGTATCACCGGGCTGCGAGGTCAGGCCGCCCAGTAAGCCGTAGAGTCCTGCCTGGCGATCTTGCGTTCCCACGCCAGGCTCGTGCTCACGATGGTGTCCAGGTCGTCGAACTGCGGTGTCCAGCCCAGCACGTTGCGGATCTTCCTGGCGACGGCGACGAGCTCGGGCGGGTCGCCGGGTCGCCGCGGTTCCTCGGTGATATTGAGCGGCGCGCCATTGGCCCGTTCCACGGCGGCGAGAACCTCGCGAACGCTGTAACCGTGGCCGTAACCGCAATTGAGGGTTGTCGACTCACCCCCCTCGCGCAGGTAGCGCAGCGCGTCAATATGCGCGATAGCAAGGTCCTCCACGTGGATATAGTCGCGCAGTCCGGTACCGTCCGGCGTGGGGTAATCGGTGCCGAAAATACTGACGCCCGGCCGGGCGCCCACCGCGGCTTCGCACGCGACTTTGACGAGCAGCGTGGCTTTCGGGGTGGACTGGCCGATCGAGCCACTGGGCTCGCACCCGGCGACATTGAAATAGCGCAGCGCCACGTAGCTGGGGCCGCCAGCGGTGGCCAGGTCACGCAGCATCCACTCGGTCATGAGTTTCGAACTGCCGTAAGGATTGATCGGGCGCGTCGCCGTCGCCTCAGACGCTTTGCCCTCCGGCGGGATGCCGTAGACAGCGGCCGTCGAGGAAAACACGACGTGCTTGACGCCGTGCGCATGCGCTCGCTCGAGCAACGTCCGACTACTCGCCGTGTTGTTACCGTAGTACTTGAGCGGGTCGGCGACCGATTCGGGCACGATCGTGTGCGCGGCGAAATGCATGACCGTGTCGATGTCGTGCTCGGCAAAAATGCGGTCGAGCAGGGCGGCATCGCCTGTGTCGCCAATGATGAGCTCGCCGGCGGTCACGGCCGCCTCGAAGCCTGTCGACAGGTTGTCCAGGATGACGACGTTTTCACCGTCAGCGCCGAGGCGCCTCACGACGTGACTGCCAATGTACCCGGCGCCGCCGGTAACGAGAATCTTGCTGTGGTCCATAATCTGCCCGCGTGGTTACCGCGCGCCGGAACTGTGACGCCGGCGCTCGTTCGAACCCTAAAGTTTATCAATACTTACGTCGCTAATACGGACCTGTTTCGCACAAAATTATGTGAGATTGGTGGCCGTTCCGAGGGCGCATCGAGGACGTTTTTTGAGGCATTCGGCAACACTTGGCGGGCTGGTGATGGCTGTCGCATGCATCGCACTGGCCGCCTGCGGCGGGGGCAGCGGCGGCGGTGGCGGCAGCAGTACGGCGACCGTGTCGGGCACCGTCAGCTATGAATTCGTGCCGCCTCGCACCGCGTGCCAGGGCCTCGATTTCAGCGCGATTGAACTGCGCCCGATACGCGGCGCGACAGTGCAGTTGCTCGATGCCGCGTCCGGCACCGAGATCGCGCGCACCACGTCGAGCCCGACGGGCGCCTATTCGATGACCGGAATCCCGCGCGCTGCGTCGGTGCGTGTCCGTGTGCGTGCCGAGCTCAAGGACCAGAACCTGCCGGGCTGGGATGTCGAGGTGCGCGACAACGTCATCCCCGGCGCCAGCGATTTCGACGACCCGCCGCCGCCGGCCCTGGGCACGCGCGCGCTCTACGTCCTGGATGGCGGCGCGTTCGTCATCGACCGCGGCAACGTCACGCGCAACCTGGTCGCGACCACGGGATGGGACGGTGCGAGTTACGCAGGGCCGCGTGCGGCGGCGCCATTTGCGATTCTCGACATGGCCTACGAGGCCATGCAGTTCGTGCGCTCCGTGGATTCGGGCGCCGATTTCGCGCCGCTGGACATGTTCTGGAGCGTGAACAACACCGTATCGTCGACCCAACTGGACATCACGGCAGGCCTGCTACCGACGTCGGCCTACAGCCGCGAGGTCGACTCGCTGTTCATCATCGGTGATGCCGGCGTCGACACCGACGAGTTCGATGCGCATGTCGTCACCCATGAATGGGCGCATTATTTCGAGGATGTCCTGTCGCGGTCCGACTCCGAGGGCGGCCCGCATTTCCTCGGCGAGAGCCTCGATGCCGCGGTCGCCTTTAGTGAAGGGTTCGCCGAGGCATTTGCTTCCATGGTCCTGGGTAATCCGGTCAACTGCGACAGCGGCCCGCCGGGCACCGCCGCCGGCAGCGGCTTCACGGTCGAGGGCAACAGTTTCGGTTCGCCGGGCTGGTTCAACGAAGTCTCCGTCGCCACCGTGATCTGGGACCTGTGGGACGACGCGGACGACGGGGTCGACACCGGATCGATCGGGCTGGGCCCGATTTACGAGACGATGGTCGGGCCGCACCGCACGAGCGACGGCTTCGCTACCCTGTTCTCGTTCGCGACCGGGCTGCGAGGCATGCTCGACGCCGAGGGTGCCGCCTTGCTCGACGCGCTGCTCGCTCGCGAGCAGGTCGTCGCGGGCGCCGCGCTGGACACCTGGGCCGGCAATGAATCCAATGATGCCGGCGTCAGCCAGGACGCGCTGCCGCTCTACGTTCCCTATACGGCTGACGGCAGCGTGATCAATATCTGTGTGAACAACGAACTCGACGGGTTTGCCCGCCACGGCAACAACGTCGGCTCCAACCGCTACCTGCGAATTGCGGTACCCGCCGACGACGAATACGACGTAAGCGTGGTCACCACGACGCCGACAGCGCCGACGGCAGACCCGGATGACGCCGATTACAGCGATCCCGATATCTATATCTACCGGGGCGACGGTCCCGAGGATGTGGCCGCTGGCTCGACAGACACCGTGCAGAACGCTGAACCTGTGTTCCGCACGCCGGTCTTGTTTGCTGATGAAACCTATATCGCGTTCCTCGAGGAAAGGCGCTACGAGGACCGTCTCGCGGCGGCGACGTTCCCGCAGCGCGTTTGTTTCGACGTATCATTGGCCCCGACTCCCTGAAGGATCGTATATGAACCGCTTCCGAACCACGCTCATCGCTATCGTCGCAGCCGGCATGGCCGCTTGTGGCGACGCTGCCGTCGAAGATGCGCCCGCAACCACGGGCAGCGACACCGGCGCTCAGTCAGCGTCCACCAAGCCGCAGAGTCCTGTAGCCATCGACTACCGGATCATTGGGGCGCCGATCGTCGGCCAGCCGCTCGCAATCGACATCGAGGTCCGGTCCCTGATCGGGCCGCAGCCGATCCGCCTGCAATACCGCATCAACGATTCGACGGCGATGGAACTGGCCGAGGCGCAACCGTCGCAGGTCTCGATCGCACCGATGGCAGACAACGCGCCTACCGTGCAGCAGGTCAGCCTCGTGCCGCTCAGGGAAGGGCGCCTGTTTCTGAACGTCGCCGCGAGCGTCGACGTGGATGACGGCATGATCTCCACGGCAATTGCTATTCCTGTCCAGGTCGGCGCGGCGCCCCGCCAGCCGGAAACGAACGGAGCATTATCGACCGATGAAAATGGCGATGCCGTACGCTCCTTACCCGCGAACGAGAGCTGACGCTCCCTTGTAAGCACTCTTCCGTTCCGGCTTATGTAATGTCGGTTCGGGACGTTTTCAGCGGATCGCAATGTACGTAAGGTTTTTGTCATAACCCGTTGATTAAGAACGGGAAAAATTTCCCAAAATAAATTTCAAAACCAGAGTTGGTTCACAGACGGTGTGGTGCGCTCCGCTTACAGTGTGGCAGTGCTGGCGAAACCATTCCTGAACCGGATCGCCGGCACGGTGCGGACACATTCAGGGAACGAGCTGGCGAGCCGATGCACAAGGAGCTTCGAGACAAGATCAGGCGTGCGACTGAGGAGTCGGGGATCGAGAAACCCGACTTCCTGGAGTTGTTGCACCTGGTCGACCAGCACTACGACAAGATGGAAGCGACCATCACGCAGTCGTTGACCAATACGACCCCGATGGAGGCCATCTTCGACAGCGTCACCGACGCGCTGTTCACGGTCAGCGAAAGCGGCATCGTCTGCAACTGCAACAAGGCTTGCGCCAACTTTTTCAGCTTGACGCGAGACCAGCTGATCGGTTCCAAGATCGAGCACGTGCTGCCTGCAATCAGGGGCCGACGGGTCGAAGACTTCCTGCAGCCCTTCCTGTCGGATCTCGACGACTCACAGGTCCACGTCGAAGGCGGGCAGGTTCAGGCGGTCCGCGCCAACGGCGAGGAGTTCCTCGCCGAGATCAGCGCCAGCCGGCTGCAAGCCGGGGACGGCCACATCTTCGTCATCAGCCTGCGTGACGTAACGGGTCGCCAGGCGGCGGAAGAAGCGTTGAAACAGAACGAGGAGCGCTACCGGGCCCTGATCGAGAATGCGCCGGAGGCGATCGTCGTGTTCGACGTCGACGTGGGCCGTTTCGTCGACGCCAATGACCAGGCTTGCGAGCTGTTCAACCTGTCTCGCAAGCGCCTGCTGGCAATCGGTCCTGAGGGTGTCAGCCCCGAGAACCAGCCGGATGGCACGCCGTCGTTCGGCGTTGCCCGCGGTTACATCGAGCGCGCACTGAACGGCGAACAGATGCTGTTCGAGTGGATGCACCAGGACGCCGCGGGCGAGGAGATACCGTGCGAAGTTCGCCTGACCCGACTGCCCAACGGCGACAAGTTCCTGATTCGCGCGTCGATCACCGACATCGGCGAGCGCAAGAAAAACGAGATGTTGGCCTTTGCGCAAAACAAGGTTCTCGAAATGATCGCCGCGAGCGTGCCGCACGAACGTACGCTGCGCACGATCTGCCGCACGGTCGAGAAGATCGACGACGCGTTTCGCGCGGCCATCATGCAGCTCGGCCCCCGAGGCCAGACCCTGAGTGTCGTCGAAGCGCCGAGCTTGCCCGAGCCGTTCAAGTTATTGCTCAACTTCGTTGAAGTCGGCGACCACAGCATCGCCGGCGCCGCTGCGGTTCATTGTGGCGAAGACCAGTTCACAGCAAACATTGCGCAGGACGACGCCTGGAAGCCGCACCAGGAGCAGGCGCTGGCGCACGACGTCTCCGCCGTCTGGTCGTTCCTCGTCAAAGGCGCCCGGGGTCGCGTCATCGGCACGATGGACGTCTACGTCAACGAGCCCCGCGGCCCCTCAACCGATGAGCTCGACAAACTGGGCCGGCTCGCGCGCCTTGCCGGCATCGCGATCAAGCGCCAGATGGACGAGGACCGTCTGCGCAGCTCCGAGATGCGCTACCGTGGCCTGTTCGAGAACGTTGTGGACGGTGTCTACATCGCATCACGCGACGGCGATCTGATCGCCGCGAATCCGGCGCTCGTCGAGATGCTCGGCTTCGAAAGCGCTGAGGAATTAAAGGACACCGGTCGGACGACCATGCTCTACGTCAACCCGATTGACCGCGAGCGAGTGTTTGCGCGTCTCGAGGCCGAGGGCTACGTCAAGAACTTCGAGTACCGTTTGCGCCGCAAGGACGGCCGCGAGATCGTCGTGCTGGAAAACGCGCGTGCTGTGTATGACGACGACGGCAATATCGTCGCCCATGAGGGCACGATCACCGACATCACCGACCGCAAGAAGGCTGAAACCCGAGTCTTCGAAGAAAAGGAGCGCGCCCAGGTTACGTTGCAATCGATCGGCGACGGCGTGATCACGACCGATGCCGATGGCAACATCGACTACATTAACCCGGTCGCGCAGGACCTGACGGGCTGGGACATGCGCAGCGCTCGCAGCACACCGATTACCGAGATCATGACGATCGTCAATGCGCACACGCGCGCAACGGTTGAGAACCCGGTAATGCGCTGCCTCAAGGAAGGCCGGGTGATTACGCTCGAGGACAACTCGATCCTGATCTCGAAGAACAGCGACGAGGTGCCCATTCAGGATTCGGCTGCGCCGATCCGCGACCGCATTGGCAACATCATCGGATCGGTCATGGTGTTCCACGATGTCAGCAAGGAAACGCGGCTGTTCCGCCAGCTCAGCTACCAGGCGTCGCACGACTCGCTGACCGACCTGATCAATCGCCGCGAGTTCGAGAATCGACTCATGACGGCCGTCGACCAGATTCGCGGCAAGCCGGACGAGACGCACGCGCTTCTGTATCTCGACCTCGACCAGTTCAAAGTCATCAACGATACCTTCGGTCACTCCGCGGGTGACGCGCTGCTGCGGCAGCTCTCGGAGCTCGTGCACGCAAATATCCGCTCCACGGACCTGCTGGCGCGCCTCGGCGGCGACGAGTTCGGCATCCTGCTGGAGCGCTGCTGCGAGGATCGCGCGCTCGAAGTCGCCGAGAAAATTCGCGGTTCTGTTGAGGGATATCGTTTCGAGTGGCAGGACTCGTTCACGACCGTTCGCTGCTCAATCGGTGTCGTTATGGTCGGCGGTGATGACGCCGACGTGGCCGGACTCATGAGTTCCGCTGACGTTGCCTGTTACTCGGCCAAGGACATGGGCCGCAACCAGGTGCACCTGTACAAGGACTCGGACGCATCACTGCGCCATGAAGAGATGAAGTGGGTGTCACGAATCTCCAGCGCGGTGGAGGAAGATCGACTCGAACTGTTCTTCCAGCCGATTATCGGCATCGGCAAGGAAAACGGCGACGATCGTGGGCACTACGAGCTGTTGCTGCGAATGCGCGATGAGGATGGCGAGCTCGTTGGCCCGAACCAGTTTATTCCCGCGGCCGAGCGCTACAACCTGATGTCCACGCTCGATCGCTGGGTAATTCGCAAAGCGCTTGCTGAACTCGCCGACAGGGACGCCGACGGGGAGGCCCGCTACACGATCGCGATCAACCTGTCCGGGACGTCATTGAGCGAGGACCGTTTCCTTTCTGACGTGATCAAGGAACTCGAGAAGCAACAGCTGCCGCCCGGCGCGATCTGCTTCGAGATCACGGAGACGGCGGCGATCTCGAATCTCTCGCGGGTCATACACTTCATGCAAACGCTGAAGAAACTCGGCTGCAAGTTCTCGCTGGATGATTTCGGCAGCGGCCTGTCATCATTTACCTATCTCAAGAACCTGCCCGTGGACTACCTGAAAATCGATGGCCAGTTCATTCGCAATGTTGTCGATGACACGGTCGACGAGAGCATGGTGCGTGCGATCTGGGAGGTCGGCCACGCGATGGGCATCCAGACGATAGCCGAGCGCGTAGAGACCAAGCAGGTGCTCGAGAAGCTCGGTTCCCTCGGCGTGGAGTACGCGCAGGGCTACTATATTGCGCGCCCAACGTCGATCAGCTCGTTCGAGCCATGGACCGGCAACCGCTTCTCCGCGCTGCGAGCCTGAATACACCGGACCTAATCTAGGGTAAGATGCCGACAAAGAACTAGAAAAAATACGGAATGTCGGACGGCCCAGTAAATACAGAAACCTCCTTGCTGACTGCCAGCGAGCCTTCGCCGTTCTATGTTGTCAATCCTCTCGCCGAGTCTCCGGTACTGCTGGTTTGTGATCACGCGAGCTGCCGTTTTCCACAGGCATTGGGCGACATGGGGCTCGACCCGTTCGCACGTCGCTGCCACCTGGCTATTGACATCGGCGCCGGCAAGCTCACGGAGACCATCGCCAAGAGTCTTGGTGTCACGGCGGTTATCGCGCAGTACTCGCGCCTCGTTGTGGACTGCAATCGGCAGCTCATGGACCCGGGCGCGTTCCTGGAGTACGGCGACGGCATCCTGGTGCCGGGTAATCGCAACCTGACACAGGCTGAAAAGGATGCCCGCGCCAACGCGATCTACTGGCCGTATCACAACGCGATCGACGAGCAGATTAAAAGACTCGAAGCGCTCGGTCCGGCACCGGCGTTCATTTCCGTTCACAGCTTCACGCCCGTGCTGAATGGCATCGCGCGGGATGTGCAGATGGGCGTGCTATGGGACAAGGACGACCGCCTTTCGGATATCTTTATCGAGGAGTTCCGCAACGCGGGATTCCTGACTGGCGATAACGAGCCATACTCCGGTCGTGCACCGCAGGACTTTACGATCGATCATCATGCCGAGGAGATCGGCCTGCCGCATGTGGGCATCGAGGTGCGGCAAGACCTTATTGACGATATCGCTGGTGTGGATGAAATTGCGCCAATAATGCACGACATCGTTGCATCGATTCCGGAGAGAATCGGGCTCACGCGGGAGAAAATTTCGGCCTAGCAGTCCGCGGCCTGGCCAGAGGGGGATAAACCGATGACAGACCCTCAACTGACCCTGGGGGTAGAAGAAGAGTACCTGCTCGTCGACAAGGACACGCGCGCGCTCGCCATTGAGCCGCCCGATGACCTGATGAAGGAGTGCGAGGAGCGGCTCGGCATCCAGGTGTCCAGCGAACTGTTGCGATCGCAAATCGAGATCGGCACCCGCGTCTGCAATTCCGTCAGTGAGGTTCGTGCGGAGCTCGTGCGGTTGCGCGGCAATATCAAGGAAGTCGCCAACAAGTACGGTCTCGAGCCCATCGCTTCCTCTACTCACCCGTTCAGCCGCTGGCGGGACCAGAAACACACGCGCAAGGAACGCTATGACCGGCTGACAGTCGAGATGCAGGGCACCGCGCGGCGCCTTTTGATCTGTGGCATGCACGTGCATGTCGGCATCGCCGATGACGAGTTGCGCATCGATCTCATGAACCAGATGTCCTACTTCCTGCCGCACTTGCTGGCACTGTCGTGTTCGTCGCCGTTCTGGGAGGGCAGGGACACCGGACTCAAGAGCTACCGACTGACCGTCTTCGATGCGCTCCCGCGTACCGGCCTTCCGGAGCGATTTGCGAGTTATGCCGAATACGAGCGACACGTCCGGGTGCTTATCGACGCCGGGTTGATCGACGACACCACCAAGATCTGGTGGGATCTGCGACCGAGCGCCAAGTTCCCGACGCTCGAGACGCGCATCATGGATGTGTGCACGCGTCTCGACGACACCGTGTCCCTGGCGGCACTCCTGGTCTGCATCTTCCGCATGCTGTATCGCCTGCGCACCAACAACCAGCGCTGGCGCATCTACACGCCGATGCTCATTCGCGAGAACCGCTGGCGCGCGATGCGGTACAGCTTCGACGAAGGCCTGATCGACCTCGCCAAGGGCACCGTCGTGCCGTTCGAGGAATTGCTCAACGAGATGCTGTGCCTGGTCGCCGAGGATGCCGAAGCGCTGGGCTGCACCGATGAGATCAACGACCTGCGGCATATCCTGCAGCGGGGCACGAGCGCGCACCGCCAGCTCAAGAAATACGAGCTCGAGCGAGCAGGCGGGGCGAGCCACGATGATGCGCTCAAAGCGGTCGTAGACAAGCTGATCAACGACACTGCTCTCGGCCTGTAACCCGCGCCGGCGTTGAGTTTCCGTAATGCGGCACAGGTCGCATTATGTAGCGCCGATCCCGGCTAGCATGGCCGGATGTCACGATACCCTGACATCACTGCGCCCGGAGCCCGCCGATGACGGCCTGGCTCGAGCTGGTGCTGCGCCCGACCTTCGTGGTCGCGGCCGTCGCCTATCTTTTCCTGGCGGTCAGGGTTGCCCGTTCGTCGCCCCAGCACGCCTACAACGTCATCGCATTTTTTATGCTGCTAATCGGTCTGCTGGTCGGCGGTGCGGCATTCTCGTACGGCACTGATGACGCCTCGATCTACGGCATAGGCCGGGTCATGGCGTTCTTCTCATCCGGGTTCCTGCCCGTGGCGTTTTACGTCGTGTATCGCGAGTACACCGACGGACCGCCCAGCCCGATCCTGCTTACGGTGTTGTCGATCATCCCGGTCGCCACGACGCTGCTGGCGGTGACCAATCCCATGCACGAGATGATCTGGCGCGCGGTCGAGACGCCCGACGGGCTCAGCTTCACTGACGTCAGTGAGCATTCGTGGTTCAACCGCGTGCAGGCACCGTTCATGTACGGCCTGTTCATCTACTCGGCGCTCGCACTTGCGGGCCGGCTGCCCAGCATCGCGCCGGCGCACCGCAAGACGGTTATGCTTTTGCTGGGCTGCGCGATCCTCCCGTTTGTCGTCAGTGTCAGCAATATCTACCTCGGCATGGGACCGAAGGACTTCCCGTTCTCGGCCCTGTCGTTTGTCATTATGCTGCCGCTGTTCGCCTACGCCGCGGTCTCCATGCGCTTTTACGAGTTCAGCCCGATCGCCTACAAGACCTTGTTCGATCATGTCAGGGATCCGGTCTTCGTCCTCGACCACGACGAGCGCATTGTCTGCGTCAACAAGAGCGCGCAGGAGCTGCTCGATGCACCCGAACGGGACCTGATCGGCCACAAACTCTGGGAGGACTTCCCGGAAGCGCGCGAAATCGTACGCCGGGCGAGCGATCTCGACCTTACGCAGACACTGAAACTGCACAAGGATCACATCTACGAGCTCAGTGTCGGGCCGCTGACCGGCCCCAAGGGGCAGAACCTGGGAATGGTCGTTGTCTGCCGGGACGTCACCGAGCGACGTCATGCGCAGAGCCAGCTGGCAGACAGTGAGCACCTGATTCGTACGCTGAT
>JASJCH010000048.1 GCA_030066075.1 Woeseiaceae bacterium | reverse complement strand
ACACGCGGATTTTCAATCCGCTGCTCTACCAACTGAGCTACCTGGCCATACAGGTGGGCGGGCTATTAGACCGACGTCGGGCCCGCCAGTCAAGTCGGCGCCGCTGCTCCGAATCAGGGCAGCAATCCGACCAGGTACATGTCCGCCGCCCCGGCCGCGCCCGCAGAGTTGTTGCCGCCGAGCGTTACGCCGCCCGCACCAACCGGACGGCTATACACCTGGTAGGTCGTCTGGCTGGTCGTCATCTGCAGCCCGGTGACTTCGAAAGGAGACGTCGTCGGGTCAAGCCAGGCCGGCAGCGACGATGCGTCCGCGTCGTAGGCAACATAAAGTGTCGCGCTACGATCGAGCTCGAAGCTGAGGAAGGACGAAGAGCCGTTACCCGCATCGCCTTGCGCCGTCATGATCCACACGGCGTTTTCGAGCGACGCAGGCACGCTCGTCAACTCGGCCACCGAGTCGACGAAGTACTCGTCGCCGGCTTCGAGCAGGTTTTGTTTGTAGTCCGCGCGTGACAGCAAGTCGGCGACGAACGGGACTATCGTGGTTCCTGTCGAGTCGCCCAGCAGTATGTTGTACCAGAGCTGGGCGATGATCGCGTGTCCCAGGGCATTCGGGTGCAGGTCATCGGCGTACAGGTCCGTGCGAATCCGGTCCGCGGTCCCGTCGCTGTCGTCATCGGGCGCCAGGAACCCCCAGATATCAGCGCCTGGCAAAGTGCCGGTAAGGTCGTCCGTTATCCGTGTGTTGTACTGGTCGATACGCTGGTTGCGCGTCGACGAAAGACCATCTGTTGCGTCGAGTATCGGCGGCAGCGTCGCGACGCGAACCTCCATGCCCTCTGTGCCGAGGCGGTTCACTATCGACTGCATGTCGTTCTCGAAGTTATTCGCCGATCGGAGCGAGTTGGCGTCATTGGTGCCGAGCTGCACGAGCGCAATTGATGCCTCATCGTGACGATCGATAATGGACTGCAAGCGTGTTACATCGGTGTCGTTGGTCGTATCGCCGCCGATGCCTTCGTTGAACGCGACAACCTCTGTGGGCGGCATGTCCTCGAGCAGGCTCGCGAGGGTCGCGGCGAAGGCGGTATTCGAGTACACGCGATTCGCATCGTCGTTGTCGCCGGCAAATGTATCGCCGATGCCGTTGGGATTGCTGTCGCCGATCGCAAGGATGTAATCGCCGCCAACAGCAATGTCGACGCTGTGCGTGGCGACCGGGTTCGAGCCGGCATCCAGCAGCCGGACGGTGACGGTTTTCAGCCCGTCGGGCACGGACGTAAACGATCCGGTCCAGGGTGCAGCGTTGCGCGTGATCGGCGACTCGCCGGTCATCGAGAACTCGACAGAGCCTGCCGGCGGCAGACCGCGCACCACGGCGGCAACGTCGACCGTGCTGCCGGGCACGACGTCCAGCGGAATGGGCGACGCCAGCTTGACGTCGGGCGACGTGCCTAACGGATCGATCACGACGTCGTCAAAGCGCGCCGGCGATTGCGTGAAGAGGCCGACGGAGCCGGAGGCGTGGGCGCCGTCTGCAGCCGTGAGGACCAGTGTTCCGTCAACGCTCACTCGTATGTCGGGCCCGTCAACCTCAATGCTAACCGTAAACGGCGCTGCAGGATCGTCGCCGATCGCATTGACTGCAAGCGTCGAGAACACGCCACCGGCGCGCTTTTCGAGTCGGCTGAATCCGTAGCGCGTGTTCATCGTGAAGCGATAGTAGTCATCCGGGTTCTTGTAACGGAACACGACGCCGAGGCTCTCGGCGCGGCCGTCGCCGAAGCGCTCGACGTCAACTGAGAACCGATAGTCGGTCAGGGAGGCGCCAGCCTGCAGCCAGGCGAATGAACCGAGATGGAAGCTCTCATCGAAGCTGGCCGTCGACTCGATCGGGTTCGACTGCACCAGCTTGCCGCTGCCCGCATTCCACGCAACCGCAGAAGGCGTCTCGTTGACGAACGCCCAGCCGTTGCTGTTGCCGTCGTCAAAGTCGTCCGTGAACGGCAGCTCGAGACCGGCCGATCCGCCGGACAGCGCGACCGCCTGCATCGTGATATTCGAACCTGTTTCTTTCACATAGCGGAAAGTCAGGGTCTGGCCCGGCGATGCGGCCTGGAAGTTCACCGTGACGGTCCGGTCGAATGGGTTCGACAGGTCCTGCACCGTCGTGACGAACGGTGGCACCGTGCCGTCGCTCAGGCTCACTTCGATCCGGCCGCGCGCCCGGTAACCGCCGAGGTGGACCGTCAGCGTCTTCGGCGTAGTGTCTGCCGCGACGGTGAACTGCACCGCCGCACCGGCTCCAGAAAAGTACAAGCCGGCCTTCGTGCTCGTCGAACCTGTCGGCGCGCCGTCCGTCCAGCTGTAGCCCGCGCGCGAATTGCCACCCTCGAAGCGGCGCCCGGTCGGCCCGGAGAGGTCCGATATCTGTTCCGTTACGCCCGACTTGCGATTGACCGTCGATGCCGAGTTCAACGCCCAGTGAATCCAGTCCGCGCTGCCTTGTGCGGTCAGGTTGTTACTCGATGGCGTGCTGCCGACAGCGGCAGAGAGCGCTCCGCTGTCACCAACGACGGTCAACGTCACATCAATCTCGTCTTCGATATAACCGGAGGACGTCGCCGTGATCCTGCCCGTGTATTGCCCTGCGCTCAGACCAGCCGGATTGGCCATAACGGTCACCGCTCCCGCCGGTGTCGTTCCCGAAAGTGGGTTCACGGTCAGCCATGCCGGGGCCGAGGAACTCAGGTTGAATGCTGCCGCCGAGCCGTCCGATGCCGACAAAGAGACGGTTTGCTGAAGCGGCGCGGTGTCACCTTCATCGGCGCTATAGGTCAGCGTTGCCGTGCTGAACTCGAGCGCCGGCGGCGGCGGGGCTACCTCGCCCACCAGCGCCGCTGCCTGCAGCGTGATGTTCTGGCCGGTCAGCTTCGTGTAACGGAACGTGAGCGTCTGGCCCGGCGATGCGGCCTGGAAGTTGATCGTCACGGTGCGGTCGAACGCTGTCGACAGATCTTCCACGGTCGTCACGTATGCCGGGCTGCCATCGCTCAGGGTTGCCTCGATCTGCCCCCGCGCCTGCCAGCCACCGAGGTGCACCTGAAGTTGTTTAGTCGTCGTATCGGCCGGCACGGTGAACTCGAAGCCAGCGGTGCCGCCCTGGAAGTAGAGTCCCGCCCTGGTATTCGCCGATGGCGTCGGCGCGCCGTCGGTCCAGTTGTACAACGCCCGATCCTTACCGCCGACGAAGCGGCGACCCGCGCTCCCGAGCGTCGTGATGTTGCTGATCTGCGTCGTAACGCCGGCCTTGCGATTCACGGAAGAAGCGGAACTCAGGGCCCAGTGCGCCCAGTCGGCCGTGCCGTCCGCTGTCAGATTGACGCTTCCCGGCGTCGTGGCGACCGCACCCGACACCACCCCGGTCTCGCCGATGACGTTCAGCGTTACGTCGACCTCGTCCGTGTTGTAGCCGGAAGCTGTGGCTGTGATCTTGCCCGTGTATTGGCCCGCGCTCAGGCCGGTCGGGTCCACCGTCACCGTAAGCGTGCCAGCGGGCGTCGTTCCCGAGAGTGGGCTCACGGTCAGCCATGCCGGGATCGAGGAGCTCAGGTTGAATGCAGCCGCCGAGCCGTCCGACGTGCCCAGCGACACCACCTGTTGCAGCGCCGCTGTGTCTCCCTCGTCCGCGGTGTAGGTCAGCTGCGCCGTGCTGAATTCCAGCGAGGGCTGTGGCGGCGCCACCTCCCCGGCCAGCGTCGCCGCCTGCAACGTGATGTTGGACCCGGTTTCCTTGATGTAGCGAACCGTCAGCGTTTGCCCCGGCGAGGCCGCCTGGAAGTCGACGGTCAGCGTGCGATCGAAGGCGGTCGACAGGTTCTGCACGGTGGTCACGTAAGGCGTCGTTCCGTCGCTCAGGCTCACCTCTATCCGGCCTCGCGCCTGCCAGCCGCCGAGGTGCACCTGCAATTGCTTGGCGCTGGTATCGGCGGGGACCGTGAATTCGAAACCGTTGTTGCTGCCCGTGAAGTAGAGCCCCGCTCCCGTTGTAGAGGAGCCAACCGGCGTGCCGTCCGTCCACGAGTACGTTGCCCTGGCGGCGTCAGCGGAGAAACGGCGCGGCGCGCCGCCGAGTGGGGATATCGCGCCAATCTGGGTCGTGACCCCCGACTTGCGATTCAGGGAGGAGGCCGTGCTGCGTCCCCAATGCGCCCAGTCCAGCGTGCCATCTGCGGTCAGGTCGACGTTTGACGGCGTCACGCTGACCGATGCCGACAGCACACCGGTGTCACCGGTCACGGTTAGCGTCACGTCGATCTCGTCTTCGGTATAGCCGGACGCTGTCGCGGTGATCGTACCCGTATACAGGCCCGCCGGCAGGCCAGTGGGATCCGCGGTTATCGTCACGGTTCCGGCCGGCGTCGTCCCGGAAGTCGGACTCACGTCCAGCCACGCCGGGGCCGAGGACACAAGGCTGAACGCAGCGCCTGACCCGTCCGATGCCGACAACGACACCGTCCTTTGCTGCGGCGTCGTGTCGCCCTCGTCCGCGTTGTAGTTCAACGATGCCGCGCTGAATTCCAGCGCCGGTGGCGGCGGAGCTACTTCACCTACGAGCGTTGCCGCCTGTAACGTGATGTTCTGCCCGGTTAACTTCGTGTATCGGAAAGTCAGCGTCTGTCCCGGTGATGCGGCCTGGAAATCGACAGTCACGGTGCGATCAAAGGCGGTCGACAGATCCTCGACGGTGGTCACGTAAGGCGCCGCCCCATCGCTCAGGCTCACCTCGATCTGGCCGCGCGCCTGCCAGCCGCCAAGGTGCACCTGGAGCTGTTTCGCGGTTGTGTCGGCGGGCACCGTGAATTCGAATCCGGCGCTACCGCCCTGGAAGTACAGACCGGCCGTCGTGCTGACCGACCCGGTGGGCGTACCGTCGGTCCAGCTATAGGTTGTACGCGAGCCGCCGCCCACGAATCGGCGTCCCGCCGAACCCAGCGTCGTGATGTTGCTGATCTGCGTAGTGACGCCCGCTTTGCGGTTGACCGTTGACGCCGAATTGAGCGCCCAGTGCGCCCAGTCCGCACTACCGTCCGCTGTGAGGTCGATGCTCGACAACGCGGGGCCGACCGACGCCGATATCACACCGGCATCGCCGGTGATCGTCATCGTGACGTTGATAGTGGCCTGGGCGTAACCCGACGCGCTTGCCGTAATCGTGCCTGTGTACTGGCCGGCGGCCATGCCGCTCGGGTCGGCCGTTACCGTTACGGGGTTTGCCGGTGTCGTTCCCGTCGCCGGGCTGGCCGACAGCCACAGCGGCGCTGACGACGACAGGCTGAATGCCGCGGCTGAATTATCGGAAGTCGACAGGGACACCGTTTGCTGCATCGGTGTCGTATCGCCCTCGTCCGCGGAATAGCTCATCGTCGTCGTGCTGAACTGCAGGGCCGGCCCGAGGCTGCCCTGCTGGCTTTCGACGAGCCCCTGACCCTCGGGTTCGAACTGCGCGCTGGACGTCAGGATGATCTTGTCGATGATGATGCCGTCTTCGCGCATCCAGACGTCGAACACGTTCTCGCCGGCGGAGCCAATGTCCACGTAAGCGCGATCGCCGCTGCCCATCAATGTCGAGCTCCAGCTCCAGTAGCTCTCGAAGTTACTGACGCGGAAACCGTTTGGCTCTGCAGCTCCATTCAGGCCGACGTGCAACGAATCATTGCTGCTATTCGATGCCTTGGCCCGGACCCAGACGTAGTAGCGGCCAGGCGTTCTGACGTTGATGCGGTACCCGAGGTGGGGACTCGTGTTGACGTAGTCGTCGTTGAAGTTGGCGCCGCTGTTGGGCTGCGCCCGTAACGCCTCACCGGCAGAGTTGTGCGATTCGGTGACGGAGTCCCAGTTGTGCCCGGAGCGTGCCTGTCGCGTGTGGAAGTGCTCGGCTTCCATGGCAATGATGTCGCCGAAACCCGGATTCTGGACGAACGGGTCGCCGCTAAGCTCGACCTGACCGAGCGATCGCTGGTTCGCGTTGATGTCGTTGACAATCTGCTGGCCGAGCGTCGTCAGCGAACTGACGACGCTGCCGTTGCCGGATCTGACGTCAACGCTTTCGAGCGGATCAGAACCGAGATCGAAAAGCGCAACCGGGTTAACCGTAGAGCCCGCCGTGTTAACCAGCAGTTTCCAGTCACCGTCGCGCACGGCGCCCAGACGGGTCTGGGAGAACGGCGCCTCGTTGAAGCCGAAGATAGCCGGGCGCGGCAGACTCGTTACGTCACCGTTCAACAGCGGCCAGAGATCGAGGCCGTCGACGGTGTGACCCGAGGGAATCGTAGCGCCGAAAAGACCCGCCAGCGTGGGCAGGATATCGATCGCAGATACCGGCTCCGTCACCACCGAACCCGAGCCCAGCTGCGCGGGCCAGCGCATCAGCGCGGGAACGCGGATGCCGCCTTCGAGCTGCGTTTCCTTGCCGCCGGTATAAGGCATGCCGGATCCGCCATCGATCCCGTACTCCAGCCACGGGCCGTTATCCGAAGCGAAGATAACCAGGGTATTACTGTCGATCCCAAGCTCGGTGAGCTTGTCGAGGATGCGCCCGACGTGGAAATCGATTTCCTCGACCGTATCGCCGTACAGATCGCGCGCAGAGCTGCCGACGAAATTAACCGCCGGGTGCAGCGGAACGTGCGGCGCTGTCAGCGGCAGGTAGACGAAAAATTTCTCGCTGGCATGTTGCTCGATGAAGTCTATAGCGCGATCGGTGAAGCCGCTCGTGAACGTCGACTGGTCCGAGTTGAATTCAACAATGGAGTCGCCGTCATAGAGCGGCAGATTGGGAAATCCCTCGCCAAGCGGGAACGTGCTGCCTTGACCGGCATAGCCGGTGAGTTCTGCGCGAGCCCTCGCCTCCGTCAGTCGAGGATCCTCACCCGCAGTAACCGGCATGAGCGGGTGGAACGGCCACATGTCGTTCGAATGCGGAATCCCGAAAAACTCGTCGAACCCATGGCGTGCGGGCCGGAACTGGTAGTGGTCACCGAGGTGCCATTTGCCGAAGACACCGGTTGCATACCCGGCAGATCTCGCGAGCTCCGCCAGCGTGATCTCGTCGTCGTGAATGCCCACCGTCGAGCTGGGTGTGAAGTTGCGGCTCATTCCCGTGCGCGGCGCGTACGAGCCTGTCAGCAGCATGACACGCGAGATGCTGCAGCTCGGCGCAACGTGGTAGTTGGAGAACGCGGCACCCTCGCTCGCGAGCCGATCGATGTTCGGCGTCTGAATGTCGGTCGCGCCATAGGCGCCGACGTCGCCGTAACCCAGATCGTCCGCGAGAATTACGACCACGTTGGGCTGCGGCGCCTGGGCTGCGGCGATGCCGAGCCCGAACAGGCCAACCATCAATAGGCCGTGCTGCAGCAGTCTTTTTCCCACACGAGCCATTCTGGAGGCGCGTGGCGGCCCTGCGCAGTCGCATCGCTCCTGTGGGTCTTTGATTTCCGCGGCGCGCAAGATCACGGGGCCACCCGGGGTTTGGCTGTATCGGTCACTAGATTTGCAAGTTTCGGGCCGGATTTGTTTTTTGCGAGAGTAGTTATGAATTTGCCTCTGCAAGGCAAGAATTTACACCGGACCCAGCACCCGGGGATGTAAGTTTATTCGACAGTTGGCGGCCGCCGGGGACATTGCGGGTTTCCCTCACTATCGCCGGGCCCTGACCTGCGAATATCATGGAGACTGGGTGACCGAAACCGAGCAGCTGCAGGAGTCATTATGAAATCACGTATGTTCTGGACATTCGCGCTTGCTTCCTGCCTTATCGCTTGTGGCAAGCAGCCACCCGCCGACGAGGCCCCGGTCGAGACAGCCGCCGAGGAGCCGGTGGCGGCCGCAGAGCCAGCGCCTGTCGAGCCCGCGCCGGCAGAACCCGCAGCGGTAGAGACCGAAGCCGCGAAACCCGTGTTCGGCCAGGAGTTCCTGGATCACATGCATGCGCATGCCGAACGTGTGGATGAAATCATGTATGCCCTTGACGATGGCGATCTCGACACCGCCAAGGCGGCCGCGTACTGGCTGGCCAAGCACAAGACTGTCGATGGCATCCCCGACGAGTGGCAGAGGTTTGTCGTCAGCATGCGCGAAGCGGCATCTCGCGTGGAGGGTGCGGTAGATATCGAGTCCGCTCGCATGGCGGCCGAGGCAATCTCGCCTCAATGCCAGGGCTGCCACTCGGCCGCAGGCATTCTCGTCCAGGAATAATCGAGGCCCGCTGATACCTCATCGGCGCCCGGCCGGTTGTCTACGCGTGCGCGCCGCCGCCGCGAATTTGTGATGCGCTTCTGACCTTGCGGCGCGCCTGCGGGTATACTCCGCAGCTATCGATAACCGCTCTGGTCAGACCGCCGATGGGATTATTCTTCTGGAAGGACAACCGCAAGATTGACCATTTTGCGCAGGCCGTCGCCGACGATCTGTTCAGCTACGTCCAGCCTGACGTCGCCTTGCAGCATGTGCTGGGTCAAAGCGAGGCGTCGAAGAAGAAAAAAGCCAAGATCGACCAGAAATTCACCGACATCCGGTTGCAGATCAAACGTTACAGCGAGGCGAACTCGCTCGGTGTCTATGGCAAGGCGCGGTTGTTGAAGCGGTTCAACGATCGGCTCGAGGAGCTTGGTTACGAAGTCGAGGTTGTCAACAAGATTACCGAGAACTTCGTGATCACCAACGCATAGCGGTCCGTGATGAACGAAGCCGACACCAAGAAACTCATCGAGCAGATCCATGAAGCCGCGAGGCTTCTGCGCGGCGACAACCGCAGCGAGGCGCTGCTGATCTACCACGACGTGAAGGAGCGCAGCGAAGGCAACCCGGTTGTCGAGATGCAGCTTGGCCACCTGTGCGAGGAGTTCGGCGACATCGACGAAGCGATCATGCATTACGAAATCGTCGTTGAACACGGGCCCGACAACGCGCAGTCTCTCAGCATACTCGGTAAGGCCTACCTCCAGGCCCACGAGCTCGATAAAGCGCACGAAGTTCTCGAAAAAGCGATCGAAATCGATCCGGACATCGTCGACGCGCAACATGCTCTTGGCGTCTTCTATATGCGCCGGCTCGACCATGAGAACGCGATCGGGCCGCTCGAACGTGCCTGTGAACTCAGGCCACGCGATGTTGGTGTACGCATCAACCTCGCGGCGACGCTCGACCAGCTCAACCGTCACGACGAGGCTTTGAGCAACATTAACCGCGCACTGCAGCTCGAGAAAAAGTCCCCTGCCGCGAATCTCGTCCTGACCGAAATTCTGTCACGCACCGGCGACATGGACGGTGCGCAGAAACAAGCGGAAAAGCTGGTGAAACTGCAGCCGCAATTCGGCGCCGCCTACGACCAGCTCGCACGCATCCGCAAGTTCACCGACGCCGACATGCCGATGATCCGGCAGGCGGAGAAAGCGCTCAAGCACGGCATGCCCGCCAAAGATCGCTGCAGCCTGCTGTTCGCCATCGGCAAGATGTACGACGACTGCGGCAAGTACGACGAGGCGTGGGCCAGTTACCAGCAGGCCAACCTGTTACGCAAGCATCGCTACGACATCAACAATGATCGCGATCTCGTCAAGGCCCTGCAGCGCGCCTTCTCAGCGAAGAACATCCCGATCCTGGCCGGTAACGGCAATTCGTCGGAAAAGCCGGTATTCATCGTCGGCATGCCGCGATCGGGCACGACGCTGATGGAGCGCATCATCGCAAGTCATCCGCTGGGCGGCGGCGCGGGCGAACTTCCGCAGATGGTCAGCGCCGGCCATAAGATGTTCCCGAAGGGCGAGCGGCGCAAGTCACTGAAACAGCTGCAGGAGGAGCTCACTGAGGAAGAGGTGGAGAAGTTCACCGAAGACTTCCTGCGCGTCCTCGAACAGGGCAGAGGCGACGCGGCCCGCATTGTCGACAAAATGCCCGGCAACTCGCGCTTCGTCGGGCTGATACATGTCCTGTTCCCGAATGCGACCATCATTCACGCCAGGCGTCACCCACTCGATAGCTGCCTGTCGTGCTACTTCCAGAATTTCGCCGAGCTCTGGTGGACCAACGACCTGCAGGTTATTGGCAAGGAGTACACGCTGTATCGCAAGTCGATGGAGTACTGGAGCAGCGTGTTGCCAGAGGGCACGATTATCGACGTTCAGTATGAACAGCTCGTCGAAGATCCCGAGACGCATGCGCGGCGCATGCTCGATGCCGTCGGGCTCGAGTGGGACCCGTCGGTACTGGAGTTCTACCGCAAGAAGAGCGTTGTCCGCACGGCGAGTATGGCGCAGACGCGACAGAAGATTTACAAGAGTTCACGCGCGCGCTGGATGAATTATGCCGAGCACCTCGGTCCGCTCGTCGCGGAGATCGCTCCCTACCTCGAAGAAGACCGCGAACTGCTGGCCGAACACGGCATCGAACTGCCATCCGGCGGCGGCTGGCTCAAGCGGCTGGTCAGCTAGTCGTCAACATCCTGCACATTGAACTGGCCCGTGATGCGGCGCCAGAGGTGTGACCACGAGACGCCGACCGCAAGCACGACCGAGAGCGCCACGAGCGAAATCCAGGTGATGGCCGGCACGGTGTTCGATTCGAGCAGCCCGATGTCGTAGAACAGCCAGATAAGCGCGCCGACGATAAGTCCGGCAATCACCGAACCGAGGGCCCCGAGGGCGCGCCAGGTGGCGATCAGGAACACAGCCCAGCCGGCGGCCAGCACACCGATCACGAGCAGATGCTCCGGCCCGAAGTCGGCATCGGGGCCGAGTGCCGTCCCGATCCAGTGCCAGGCCGAATGCCCGCTCGGGTTGTAAGTCACGAGGACCAGCACCAGCGCGGCGACCAGGCGCCAAAGGAATCCCACGGCGGTCATGCCGCTTGTTGCAACGTCTTTTTTCTTGTCAGCCATTCCGTCGATCCGTCAGGAATCTCGAACTTTAGTTTACCCGGGCTGTATTTGGGATAGTACCGGCGCGCTCAAGCGCCGCCGCGGTGCTATGCTGTAATTTCCGGGGCGTGCGGAGGCGACCTGTTGAACGCGGACCTGCTACAAGGCTTCTACCTCAGGGACCTTCTCATCGAGCCGACAAAGGGCCGGGTTACGGGCCCGGATGGGTCCGAGCACGTCCCGTCAAAGGCCATCGAGGTCCTGCTGTGCCTCGCAGCCCGGCCGGCCGAGGCCGTCCCCCGCGAAGAACTGCTGGAAAGCGTCTGGGGCGCAGGCAAAGGCAGCGATGAGGCATTGACCCACGCGGTCAGCGAACTGCGCCACGCCCTGCGCGACCATCCCGAGGACCCCAGGTACATACAAACCCTGCCGCGACGCGGTTACCGGCTGCTCGTAACGCCGCTCGCCGCCAACGGCGATACCGGGACGATCGTGCTCGGCACTCGTGACGGTGCGAGTGCCGATGAGCTCGGGCTCTTCGAGAATCTCAATCGCCGCGGTGTGCTCGAGACCGCCCTGGCTTACCTGGTTCTCGGCTGGCTGCTGATCCAGGTTGCCGATATTGTTTTCGGCCAGCTATTGCTGCCGCAGTGGTTTGGCACGTTCGTAACCGTGCTCGTCATAGCCGGGTTTCCGATTGCTCTCGCCCTCTCCTGGTTTCTCGAAATTCGCGACGGGAAAGCCGTTGTCGATCACGTGTCACCGAGAGACGCCCGGCGTCGAAGATTCAGCCGCACCTATATGTCGGTTCTTTCGGCTCTTATGATTGCCGCCATCGGGGTGCTTATCTATGACCAGAGCATTGGCTTGCCCGAAGCCAATAGTCCCGAGACCGCTGCCAGTGAGGATATCTTTGCTTCGCTACCGGTGATGGAGAACTCGATCGCCGTATTGCCATTCCTCAACGTCGATGGCAGTCCGGCGACCCAGGTATTTTCCAACGGGCTGGTTGACGGCGTCATCAATCGACTCGCCCGGGTGCCGGGCCTGATGGTCTCGGCGCGCGGCGACTCTTCTACGCTGGAGCCCAATACTGCGTCCGGCATGGTTCGGGAGCGACTCCGGGTGGCGTTGTACCTGGAAGGCAGCGTGGAGATGTCGGGTGACGAAATCCGTGTCATCGTGCAGCTCATCGATTCAGAGACGGGATTTCATGTTTTCTCGCGAAACTTCGATCGCCCTCGCAACGACATTTTCGATATCCGCGATGAAATTACGGAGCTCATGGTTGCGAACATCCGAGTAGCCCTGCCGCCCGACGAGCTTATAGCGTCCATGGACTCCGTCGGAGATCCGAGCCTGGATACGTACCTGCTGTATCGACAGGGCATCGATGCCCTGCAGCTCCCGGCGACCAGGGACACGATTGCTGATGCGCTCAACTGGTTCGCGCAGGCCCTCGAACAGGACCCGGACTATGCGGCCGCGTATGCGGGTCGTTGCTCTGCGCTAATCCGCAGCTACGCGATGACCGACGATTCCGCCCAGGTTGCCGCGGCCGAGGCGGCTTGCGGCAGGGCTTTGCAATTGAACCCGAATCTCGACGTGGTTCACACCGCGCTGGGCAATCTTTTTCAGCGGACTGGCCGTTACTCCGATTCGGAATCGGCATTTCATGCGGCCCTGGAGATCAATGACAAGAATGTCGAGGCGCTGAACGGCCTTGGCCGGACCTACCTGGTCCAGGGCGAGCTGGAAGCGGCCGAATCGACGATAAGGAAAGCGATCGGCCTGCGCCCGGGCGACTGGGAGTCTTACAACAACCTCGGCGCATTGTTCTTCCGGTCCGGCCGGTACGCCGAAGCTGCGGAGCAGTTCCGATACGTGATCAGCATCGATCGAAACAACTATGTGACCTATACGAACCTTGGTTCCGCCAGCATGCTGAACGGAGACTTCGACAAGGCGATATCCGTGTTTCGGGCCGCCCTCGAACTGGGGCGCCACGCGACTACCTACAGCAGTCTTGGCCTGGCTTATTACTACACGCAAAGACTTGACGAGGCCATCGAAGCCCACCGCATGGCGATCGAGTTATCACCCGATGATCATCTTGCCTGGTCCAACCTGGGCGATACGTTCTGGGCTGCCGGGCAAGAAGATGAATCGCGAGACGCTTTCGAGAATGCCCGGGATCGCGCGGCAAGCGGCCTCGAAATCAATGCGGACGACGCATTCCTTCTAATGGACATGGCCTGGATTCTCACGATGCTGGATCGGCCCGCCGAAGCGCGGGAAGCGATTGACCGCGCCCACGAGCTTTCCGACGATCCCTACGTGTCGTACATCGACGGCCTCATGCGGCTGCGTGAAGGTGATATCGAAATGGCAATCGCGGCTCTCGAGGACGCGGTCGAGAACGGTCATTCAACAACGATGATGGCGGTGGAGCCGCACCTGGCCACGCTTCGCGACAACGAGGACTTTCGTGACCTCATCGGAATATCACAATAGCCAAAGAAACTACTAGAATTAAAACAAGCGCCACAAACTACAGGGAGCGACAACGATGAATAAGAAAGCACTCTTGCTGGTACCTCTGGGATTGGCGATCGCGGGCTGTGCCACGACCAACGGTTACGGCGAGCAGCCCCAGCCCGCGGCGTGTATCGTGCCTGATCCGATTGAGGGTCCCTGCAATGGCAATCCTGCCAATCCGAAAGTCAACCTGAACCTGAACACGATGAAAGCCAGCCCACCGAACGTGTGCGCAAATCCGGGCACTACGATTGAAATCAAACTGTCGCCGCCGCCCAGGATGACCGGCACCGTCTCGGTCGTCGCAAAAAACAAGACAAACACCTGGCTGAATGGCACCAATGCTCCGGATCCGCGGAAGATATTCATTTATGTGCCGGGGTGGATCGCGCCGGGCGACGATTACTACTATGGTTTCACAACGAGCCTCGGCACCTGTGTAGACCCTCGCGTGGACATCATCACTCGCGTAGCGTCCCTCGAGACCGCGGAACAGTCAGAATAATTCGGCCAGAGGGCTATCGGGTAAGAAAAGGCCGGGCTTGCGCCCGGCCTGTTTGCTCGCCTGTACCTATCGGGGGGAGAGAGAGTGGTCAGGCTGCCTTTAGTGCATCCGAGGCTGAGAGATACTCGTAGCCGAGATCGTGAGCTACTGCCTCGTGGTTTACATGGCCGGCGTGGACATTGAGTCCATTCGCCAGGTGCGGATCCCTGGTCAGCGCCTCGCGCCAACCGTGGTTCGCCAGGTCCTTGACGAACGGTAGCGTCGCATTGGTCAGTGCGAACGTGCTGGTGCGGGGAACGGCACCAGGCATGTTGGTTACACAGTAGTGCACGACATCATCGACGACATACGTGGGTTCGGCGTGCGTCGTCGGCCGGCTGGTTTCGAAACAGCCACCCTGGTCGATCGAAATGTCGACGACGACGGCGCCTCTGTGCATGTCCTTGATGTTCTGGGCCGAAACCAGCTTGGGCGCTGCGGCGCCAGTAATCAGGACGGCGCCCACGACCAGGTCAGCCTGCGGTACGAGTTCGTCAATCGCGTGCTTGGTCGAATACACCGTGTGCACCCGGCCGCCCCACACGTCGTCGATCTCCCGCAAGCGCGGCAGCGAACGATCGAGAATCGTGACATCCGCGCCCAGGCCGATGGCCATATCCGCAGCGTTGAATCCCGACACGCCGCCGCCTATCACGACTACCTTGCCCGGCTGTACGCCCGGCACGCCGCCGAGCAAAACGCCCCGACCACCGTTTGCTTTCTGCAGGTGGTAGGCGCCGGACTGGATTGACAAGCGGCCCGCAACTTCTGACATCGGTGTCAGCAGTGGCAGCGAACCGTCGTCTGCGGTAACTGTTTCATAAGCGATCGCCGTGGTCCCTGACTCGACCAGCGCCCGGGTCTGCTCCGGATCGGCGGCAAGGTGCAGGTAGGTGAAGATCACCTGGTCGTCACGCAGCATGTCGCATTCGACGAGCTGCGGCTCCTTGACCTTGATGATGAGATCGGCCGTAGCGAAGACTTCCTTGGCCGTGCCCAGTACCCTGGCGCCGGCTTTCTCATAGTCGGCATCGGTCATGCCGATACCCATGCCGGCGTTGGTCTCGACGAAAACCTCGTGGCCGTCGTGCACGAGCTCGCGCACGCCAGCGGGCGTCATACCGACGCGAAATTCGAGTGTTTTTATTTCTTTTGGTACCCCTACCTTCATGAGTCCTCTCCCGTAGCTCATGCCTCAGTCAATACATTACGCCGATATTCGCGCCATTGGCTTGCGAATAAAGCGTAAGAACCTTGATTCAGCAGCATTTTCTGCTTATTTTTGGTCTTTAAGAGCAATTTTCTGCGACAGAATGGACCGCTACGACAGGCATATTCTCCAACTGCTGCAGGACGATGGGCGCATGAGCAACAAACAGCTGGCCGAGAGGGTCAGCCTGTCCGAATCGGCCTGCCTGCGGCGCGTGCGGGCGCTCGAGGACCAGGGCGTCATTCAGCGCTACGTGGCAATGCTGAGCCAGGACAAGATTGGCGTGCCGGGCGATGTCCTGGTCCACATCGGCCTGCATCGCGAGGAGCAAAGCGAACTCGCGGCCTTCGAAGAGGCCGTGCGCCGAATACCCGAGGTCATGGAGTGTTATCTTATGACCGGAGAATTCGATTATTTGCTACGGGTGGTGGTCGCAGACATGGCCGACTTCGAGCGCATCCACAAAGAAGAGCTCACTCGGCTGCCGGGCGTTGCCAGGGTTAACTCGAGCGTCGCCATCCGCAAGGTCCTGAAACGCACCGCACTGCCTTTGCAATGACCCTGACAGAACAGTTCCTCGAGGCGCGCGGCGTCATGCCCCGTCTTTGCGCCAGCCTTGCGCCGGAAGACACGGTAGTGCAGTCCATGCCGGACATCAGCCCATCGAAGTGGCATCTCGCTCATGTCACGTGGTTCTTCGAACAGTTTCTTTTGCGCGAGTACGCCAGCGATTACGAGTCAATCGACGATCGCTATCATTACTTGTTCAATTCTTATTACTACTCGGCCGGCCAGATGCATGCGCGACCGCGGCGCGGCCTGCTGTCGCGACCGACGCTCGCCGAGGTCCTCGACTACCGCGCACATGTCGACGCGGCGATGCAATCGTTGCTCGAGACGCAGGGTGACAACGCAGACGTCGCATTCCGGGTGGTACTGGGCATTCATCACGAACAGCAGCACCAGGAGCTGTTCCTTACGGACATCAAGCACGTCCTGTCCTGCAACCCACTGCAGCCGGCGTATGACAGCGACCTGCCGCGGCCGCCCCGGGCCGATCCCGGGCCGCAAACCTTTACGCCGGGACCGTCGGGAATTCACAAGGTGGGCGCCACGGGCGATGGCTTCTGCTTCGACAATGAGACGCCCCGACATGACACACTCCTGCATCCGCACAGCATCGGTAACCGGCTCGTAACCAACGGTGAATACCGTGAATTCATCGATGCGGGCGGATATACGAAATCGGACCTGTGGCTGTCCGACGGCTGGGCCACGGTGAATGAGCAGGGCTGGCGACGTCCCCTGTACTGGAGCGAGGGCCTCGACAGCGAGTTCACGCTCGGCGGGCCGCGTGATATCGACGCGTCGGCCCCCGTGACACACGTGTCCTACTACGAAGCCGATGCGTTCGCACGCTGGGCGGGGGCGCGACTGCCAACCGAGTTCGAGTGGGAAACCGCCGCTCAAGCGGCCCCGCGAGACGGCAACTTCATGGAGTCAGGTTTCCTGCACCCGATCCCGTCTACCTCCGACCAGTTTTTCGGCGACGTCTGGGAGTGGACGTCCTCGCCCTATGCGCCCTACCCCGGGTTCGCGCCGCTCGACGGCTCGCTCGGCGAATACAACGGCAAATTCATGTGCAACCAGATGACCGTTCGTGGCGGTTCCTGCGCCACCTCGCGCAGTCATATCCGCGCGAGCTACCGCAGCTTTTTCTACCCGGACGCCCGCTGGCAGTTCCTCGGCTTCCGGCTCGCGCAGGACGTCGCGGCATGAGCGCACTTGACGCCGAACTCGCGGAGATCCTCGCCGGCCTGCAACAGCCGCAAAAGATGATCTCGCCCAAGTACTTTTACGACGAGCGCGGCTCGCAGCT
>JASJCH010000047.1 GCA_030066075.1 Woeseiaceae bacterium | reverse complement strand
TCGTGGCAGTCGCCTATTTCGCCGTTGACAAGTTCCTGCTGTCCGCGCCGAGGCCGTTCGACAATTCTGTCGCGGTGCTGCAATTTGCCAACCTGGCCGATCCTGAAAGCGCCTACCTGTCGCAAGGCGTTACCGAGGATATCGTGAACCGGATGGCCAACGTGGCGGGGATTCACGTGCGGCCCACGCCGAGGTCTCTGGGCGACACTGATACCAGCGCGGCCGAGATGGCGGAGGAGCTCGGGGTTCGTTACGTGCTCACCGGCTCGGTGCGCAAGGCTGGCGACCTGGTCAGGGTTACGGCGCAACTCATCGACGGCCGCAATGACCGGCACGTGTGGTCCGAGCAGTACGACCGTGAGATCGAGCTGAGCGAGGCGCTCCAGTTACAGGACGATATTGCCAGTCGTGTTGTCGACAAGCTGAAGCTCGATCTGATCGAAGAGGATCGGGGCGAGGTCGATCCCGTGGCGTATAACGCAGAGCTAAGGGCGCGCTACCTGATCGATCTCTACGACCCGGACAACGTCGCCGAGATCGAACAGCTCATCGCCGAAGGGCTGGACGCGGACCCTGAGCACGCGCCGCTCTACTGGCTCAATAAACGGCTGACGGCCCACAAGGTCTTCTGGCGGCTGATCCCGAGAGAGACGGGCGAACAGATGGACGTCGCGGACAATGCGCGACTGCGGGAACTCGACCCCGACAGCGTGCTCTGGCTACTTGCCGAATCCCGCACTAAGGACAGTCGGCAGGGCGGGGCAGACACGTTGGCGGAGGCCTATCGCCGGGCGCCGCGGGACGAATACGTCATCGAGAACGTCGCTCGGGGCGCAAGGTACCTGGGGAAATTCGACGTCGCTATTGCTCTCGGGAAATATCTCGTCGACCAGGACCCCACCAACGGGCGCTACTACTTCAGGCTCGGCGCGACGTACCGGGAGGCAGGCTACTTCGACGAGGCGATCGAGGCGCTCGAAGCGTCGCTCCTGTATGGCACAGGACTGGAGCTTGGAGCGCAATTATCCATCGGGGTCGCTTACCTGCTCTCCGGTCAAAGCGAGCGGGCGCGCGACGAGTTCGTGCAGGGAGAGCCTGGACTACGGCGTGAAGTCGGGCTGACGATGGCCGCGTATGATCTCGGCGACTCCGAGACCTACGAAGCGTTGCGTGCGGAACTGTGGAGTTCCGGTGACTGGTTCATGCGCGCCACGATCAGCGCCTGGACAGGAGATGCTGATACCGCTTTTGATTACCTGGAGACGGGCTATTCGCGTGGCGAGATGCGGCGCAGCTACAAGTATTTCGTGGACCATTCTTTCTCGAGGATCTGGGACGACCCGCGCTGGGACGACCTGATGCGGCGTCTTGGTACGAGCGACGACGATATCGCCGCGACCGATCTGGATATCGAACTTCCCTGGGGCTACGAGCTCGACTAGGCGGAACCCGACGGCTGGACGTTCATGTTGAGCCGGAACAGGTTGCCCGGGTCGTAACGATCCTTGAGTTTCACCAGGCGCGCATGATTGCCGCGGTAGTTGCTGTTAACGCGCGCCTGGGTCTCGAAGTCGCCGGTATTCGTGTAGAAGCCGTCGGTAAAGGGCTCGACGGTCGACCAGTAGCTGCGGATGTAATCAACATGCGGCTCGGCCTCCGCACCCTGGTTCCATGACACGATAATAGCCGGCCCGTTGACCGCGTTGCGATTGGGGAACGCCGTGGCGTCTTCAGCGACCCGGTTTATGGCGCCACCCGACTGCTGGTAGAAGAAGTTCGTGGCGCGGTCCGGGTGACCCTCGAAGCCGTCCGCGATGGCGTCCATCTGTTTCGGGGTGATATCGCTGACGAAACCGGACTTCAGGTACCCGCCGCCGTGGCGCGGATCCGAGTTGTCCCACATTCTCTGCAGCGCGACGTAGTCTTGCGGCCCGAGCGTGTTGGCAAGCGGCTCGCCCAGCTTGGTGAGCGGTTCCAGCACCTTGTCAGCGTCACCGTGATCGCCGGACCAGACGGCGTGCATGACAACAGCGGGCGGTGCACCTCCCGGTGGTGCGAACGCGATGAAGTCTACAGATAGCTCATCAGGCGCTGCCAGGCTGTAATCGGCGTAGAAGCTCATGAGCTCCCTGAGTCGCTCGATCGGGAAGACGACATCGCCGCCGATGACCGTGCGGTCCATCTCGTGCAGGCCGAACTCGAAGTTGGTGACAACGCCGAAGTTGCCGCCGCCGCCGCGAACCCCCCAGAACAGGTCCGGGTTCTCGTCGGCGCTCGCGTGCCGCAGCTTGCCATCGGCGGTGACGATATCGACGCTTTTGATATTGTCGAGCGTCAGGCCGTGCTTGCGCGCCAGGCGCCCGAAGCCTCCGCCGAGTGACAGGCCGCCGACGCCCGTGTGCGACACCGTTCCGGCTGTCGTGACTAGCCCGTGCGCCATCGCCTCGTGATCGAGGTCGCCGAGCAGGCTGCCCCCGGCCACATAGGCGCGCTTGTTGGCCCGGTCGACCCGCGCGCCGCGCATCAGCGACAGGTCTATCTGCATACCGCCGTCACAAGTCGACTTGCCCGAGAAGCTGTGGCCGCCGCATTTCACGGCGACGAGCAGGTCGTTGTCGCGGGCAAAGGTGACCGCGGAAGCGACGTCTGCAGCGCCGCTGGGCTGGACGATCAGGGCCGGGTGCTTGTCTATATAAGGGTTGAGCACGCGGCGCGCCACATCGTAGCCTTCGCTGTCAGCAAGCAGCAGGTTGCCGCGCAGCGCGCCCTTCAGTTCCTTGAGGGCCGCTTCCTCGATCGTGACTTCATCGCCACCGCCGGTCTTCGCAACGAGGCTCGAGGAAATTGTGGTGAGCGCCTTGAGCAGCGGGCCGGCGCTGGCGCCGGCGGGCAGGGCTGCGGCGACCGCAGCAGACAACGTCGTTCCCAGGAAATGGCGTCGATTCATCGTAACCCCCTTTGTCGTTGTTCTTGGTGCGCCGCCGCAAGCGGCGCCGGTTATCCACTCAATTTAGACGACGAATAGACGCTCCGCCACCCGGCTGACTATAGTGTGATCCCATGCGACAAGTGAACCAGGCGAGCGACTAATGATTAGGGCCTTTACGGCACGCTGGTTGGCGCTCGTGTTGCTGGCGGCGACATTGCCGGCGAGCGCGCAGCAGCGCCACGTGCTGCAACACGACGGCATCGAGCGCGAGTACTTCGTCCACGTTCCGGACGGGCCGGCAAAGGAAAACCTGCCGCTGGTCGTCGCGCTGCACGGCTATGGCAACACGGTCGAGCGTTTCGTGAGTGGGTATGCGCTCAACGGCCACGCCGACGACAACGGATACATCATCGTTTATCCGCAGGGGTCCCGATTCGAGGTCGCGCCGGCGCCGGACCAGTCCTTTACGGTTACCTCGTGGAACGACCTTGCAGCGAACATCCCGGTCCCCGAAGCAGGGCCGCATTGCACGGCGGAGAGTTTTCGCTATCCCTGTCCGCCCGAGTGCGGCGAGTGCAGCGCCTGCATGTGGACGTCGTGCTACGACGACCTCGGTTTCATCGAACGCGTGCTGGACGAGATGATCGCCGGCTACCCGGTCGATCCGCAGCGCGTCTACCTGGTCGGCGTGAGCAACGGCGGGATGATGACCCTGCGCCTCGGCTGCAACCTGTCCGGCCGCTTCGCAGCGATTGCGCCGATCATCGGCCAGCTTGCCCCCGGCCACGTCTGCGGGCCGGGAGCGGATGTGCCCATGCTGCACCTCGCCGGTGCCAGGGACGAGGTTGTTCGATTTGACGGCAAGCCCGGTACCGCCGACGGATTCATCTACACGTCCGTGGCGCAGACCATGGCCACCTGGGCCGGCGCGCTCGAGTGCGACGCGGGCCCCGACGACTGGGCGACGGCAGAGTCGGCGGCGGCAGGGCTCAACTGTTCGGCTTATGCCGAGTGCCGCGTGCCGGGACACGAAGTCGTCAGTTGCATCGACCCCGAGGGGGGCCACGAGTGGCCCGGGCAGACCGACGGCAGCGGTCGCGGCATGGATCTCGTGTGGTCTTTCTTCGACCGCTATCGGTCGGCGGGCCCGGATTCGCTAGAATAGGCGGCTCGCTAACCGGACTCCCAAGATTTGGACATTGATGTAAACCACCGCTGCCTCGGAGAGGTCGACGTCGACGCGCTGCGGGATCGAATTCTCGAACAGCCGGCCGAAGCGTGGATGGAGCAGGCGCTGCGCCAGCAGAGCTACGAGGTGCACCGCGACACGCAGTCGATCGTCATGCTGTTCTGCGACGAGGAATGGCCCGCGTCCGGCAGCATATACCCGGAGAGTGGCCACGACCGGCTCGTGGACGTCGCACAGCCGATTATCGATCACATCATCAACACCTGGTATGAGCCGGGCGGACTCGTCATTCGCGCCATAGCCGCAAAGCTGGTCTCCGGCGGCAAGATTCCGGCGCACCGGGACTCTATCGACTCGTTTCACATCGGGCACCGCATCCACGTGCCGATAACGACGAACCCGGGCGTGCGCTTTACGATTGGCGGCAAGCCTTATCCGTTCGACGTCGGCTATGCCTACGAGATCAACAACCAGCAGAAGCACAGCGTGATGAACCTCGGCGCCGATGACAGGATCACGTTCATCTTCGACTACGTACCGCCCGACAAGGTACCGGCGAACGCGGCATGAGCGCGCAACCCCACGCCAGCATTCACAAGGCAATCGGCTTCCTTCGCAACGACAGGCCGCTGCGCGCCGAGGAGATCTGTCGCGACTACCTTGCGGAGCACCCCGGGTCGACCGACCACCTGAGGCTGCTCGGGCAAGCGCTCATGAAGCAGGGTCGGGCGGCGGAGGCCGAGCAGCAGCTGCGCCTCGCGTTGTCGATCGATCCCGAGTTTCCGCAGTTACACGAAGACCTCGGCAGCGCGTTAGCCATGCAGTCGAAGTTCGACGACGCAATTCCGGCCTTCGAGCGCGCCCTGGAACTGCAGCCGGCGCTGCCGCTCGTGGAGCGCAAGCTCGGCCAGGCGTTGATCGCGGCCGGAAGGGGCGGTGAGGCGAGCGAGGCGTTTCGCGACTACATCGACAAGGACCCGGAGCGTGCCGACGTCTTCCGTGGCATCGAGCTGTTTCGCGACGACAAGCCCGACGATGCGATCGCCGTCTTTCGGGATGTGCTCAAGCGCAATCCGAGGAACGTCAATGCGCTGCGGCAGCTGGCGATCGTCAACTGGCGCGCGAAGCAGCGCTATGACGACGCCGAGGCGCTGCTGCGCCAGGCGACCACGCTCGCCGACGACTTCTTCGGCGGTTGGCTGACGCTGGGCGCACTGCTCATGGAAATGGGCAAGTACGTTGAAGCAATCGCAGCCTACGATAAGGCGACCAAACTCGACCCCAAGAATGCCGAAGCCTGGGCGGGGCTCGGCAGCGCCAACGGCCGGGCCATGTACCCGGAGAAGGCCGTGGCGGCTTACGAGAAAGCGGTCGCGATCAACGATTCCGATCCCCAGGTGCTCGGCGGCTATGCATGGGAATTGAAGACCATTGGCGACCAGGAAGGGGCGCTCAAGGCCTACCGTAAAGCGATCAGCGTCCGGCCGAATTTCGGCCCGGCCTACTGGAGCATGGCGAACCTCAAGATCTTCAAGTTCGAGGACGCAGAGATTGAGGAAATGCTGCGCCAGGTCGAGCGCGACGACCTGGAAGAGGTCGAGGATATTCACTTTCGCTTCGCGCTCGGCAAGGCGATGGAGGATAAGGGCGACTACGACCGGGCCTGGCATTTTTATCACACGGGCAACGAGCACCAGCGCATGACGATCGACTGGGAGCCCATGGAAATGGAGCGCCGCCAGCGCGCCATCCGGGACGTCTTCAGCAAGGAGCTGCTGGAGGCGCGCGCCGGCGCGGGGTACGAGGCGCCCGACCCGATCTTCATCGTGGGCCTGCCGCGATCGGGCTCGACGCTGGTCGAGCAGATCCTGGCCAGTCACAGCCAGGTCGAGGGAACGGCCGAGCTGCCCATCATCGGTCGCATCACCGAGTCGATCGGCCGCTACCGGGCCGATGACATTCGTTTCCCGGAGGCGGTTCCGGAGCTGCGCGACAAGGACCTGCGCGCCTATGGGCGCCAGTACATCAAGGAAGCCCGGCGCTATCGCGGCACCGACAAGCCGCTGTTCACGGACAAGCTGCCCAACAACTACCCGATGCTGGGGTTCATCAAGCTGATCCTGCCCAATGCGAAATTCATCAACACGCGGCGCCATCCGTATGACAGCTGCCTCGGCGCCTACAAGCAGCTCTTCGGGCGCGGGCAGAATTTCACCTACGACATGCTCGACCTCGCGCACTACTACCAGCAGTACATAGCGACGATGCAGCACTGGCACGACATCATGCCCGGGCAGGTGCTGGACGTGCACTACGAGGAGACGGTCACCGACCTGGAGGGGCAGGTGCGGCGGATACTCGAGCACTGCGGCCTGCCGTTCGAAGAGTCCTGCGTGCGCTATTACGAGACCGACCGGGCGGTGAAGACGGCGAGCTCCGAGCAGGTTCGGCAGCCCATCTATACCAGCGCGCTCGGCAAGTGGCGCCGTTACGAGAAGCACCTGGGGCTGTGGGAACAGCAGCTCGGCGATATCGTGGCCGAACTACCCGAGGCGTCGAGGAACGCCGGGCTCTAGTCGAACGGCCACGGCTCCAGGCCGTGGATGGCGTTGCGCACGTCCATGCTCAGGCTCACCGAGCCGAGCGTTCTGTTTTCCGCGAGGTCGTAAACGGCGATCGTCGATGGTGAAGATCCGCCAGCAACGACCCGGTCGGAAAGCACGCAGAGACCGCGCGCGAATCCCGGCCGCGCCAGCTTGCCATCGGCCATGTGCATGTTCTGCATCTGCTCCGTTTCGAACTCGGGCACCCGCATGGCGCGATCCTCTTCGCCCTCGCCGCGTCCCGTGTAGCGCAGCGCGTCCGCCTCCGTGTCGTTGAACAACACGCCGTCCCGGAACGGCTGCGCGTTGTGCGTGCCCGGCGGCAGCTCCACGGCCATGCGGATTTCCCTGCCGTTGAAGTGCAGCATGCCGCCCGTGCGCAGCCCGGTCAGGTACATGCCGTGGCGCGAGCAATAGACGTTGTTGATGTGCATCTTGTTGACCATGAGCGGCCCGTTGTCGCCCTGCGGGTCGAAGATGGTGCCGCTGAACTGGTAGTCCTTGCTCCGGACGTGCATCGCCCAGTGGAAGTGCAGGTCGTCGAGGTGGAAGCCCAGGATCGTATCGAAGCCGGTCGAGGTCAGGTATAGCGTGCGTTCCCAGACGAAGATTTCATGGCAGTGCTTGAGGAACGGATTGCGCCACGACCCGAGCTTCTCGAAGTCGGGCGTGTAGGCGAACAGTTCGTCGCTGGCGGCAATGAACACGCGCTCACCGTCGAATGCGATGCCGCGCAGGCCGCGGTCCGCGCCGCGACCCTGCCAGTCGATATCGACGGTATTCCAGTCGATCGGCTGGCGGACGGCTTGCTTTTCCAGGTCGACCACGTACACGCCTCCGTGGCTCTCGCCCTGGCGAGAGCCCCTGACGACGGAGGTTGTAACGAGTTTGACTATTGGCCGCCGAATCGTTTGCGCAAGGTCAGCCAGACCGTACGCGGCCGATCCTGGGCGCGCTGGCGTTGATAGCGCGGGTCGCCGAACGTGTTGGCGTTGCCGCTCTCACCGGTAAAGACGAAGTTATAGCCGTTCTCATCGGTGACGTTGTTGACCGCGACCTCCACATCCCAGCCGCTCGGCAATGCCAGCCCCGCCGAGAAGTTGTGGTAGCGCCAGGACGGAGACCGCCCGTTCGGATCGTCGTCGAGAATCTCGCTCGTACCGGCCCATGTTTCGCTGCCATAGGCGACGTCGTAGTAGAGCCAGAGGTCGCCCCCGAACACGTCCGGGATTTCGTACAGCGCGTTAGCCCAGGCGGTCTTCTCGGGCGCGTTGGGCATCCGCATGCCGGCACGGATCTGCAGGAAGTCCGGGTCCACGCTGCCATCCGGCAAGGTCGGGCAACCGAGGTTAACGCCGTTCTCGTAGTTGTTGCAGAAGTTGTCCTTGAACTCGGCGTCGGCATAGAACAGGTTGGCGCCGAATGACAGGCGATCGGTGGCCTGCCAGCGAATCTGCGCCTCGGCGCCGGTGGTCTCGGCGCCGCCCGCGTTGATCGTGCCGCGCAGCCACCACTCGCCGTCGGGGAAGGACGCGCCCTGCAGGTAGTCCTTCCATTCCATGTAGAAGGCGCTGATGTTGAGCGTCATGCGGCCGTCGAGCCACTGGCTCTTCAGGCCGATCTCGTAGTTATCGAGGAAGTCGCCCTTGTAGTCCCGGGGCAGGCGGCCGGTAGCCACCGCGCGCGGGCTGTTGGAGCCGCCGAGACGGAAGCCCTGGCTGAAGAGGCCGTAAATCATGCGCTCGTCGTCGAAGTTATAGCGCAGGCCGGCCTTGAAAATCGTGTCGCTATCGGAGCCGACGTCACGGAACGAGCCGTTGCCGAACGCGCGGTCGCCGATCGGCAAGAGTCCGCCCGGGAAGTCGAACTGCTCGAACTTGTCGCGCTCGAACTCGGCCCAGCGTATGCCGCCGAAGGCCTGCAGCTTGTCGGTCAGGTCGTAGCTGAGTTCGCCAAATATGGCCGTCTGTTCGACCCGGTTCGAGAACGTGTTCGAATAGCTGATGTCGGTGATCTCGAGCGGGTAGGCCTGGTTCGGGTTGTAGCTGTAGTAGTAGGCGTAGTACTGCGCGTACGACCACATCGTGGTGTTCTCGAGCCCCGGGATCTTGGCCCCGTAGAACCACTCGTTGAGAAAGTCCTCGTAGTAAGCGCCGACCATCCACTGCAGGCGCTGGTCGCCCTTGGACACGAGACGCGCTTCGAAGGCATCGCGCTCCTGCTCCTGGTCGTTAAAGATATAGCTCTCGTAGAAATTGCTGTAGTACAGGCAGGAGTAGCCGTAGGTGTTACAGGAATTGCCGTAATAGTAGTCGCGCGACTGCGTGTACGTCATGTTGTCGTATTCGTAGACGATGTCGCGGTCGAAGCGCGTATAGGTCATTGACAGGTCGGCAAATCCGAGGTCGCCTTCCAGCGTCATCGACATGGAGGTCCAGTCATCATCGCGGAACTCGTCCTGGAAGCGCGTGACCTCGTAGTCGCCAAGGGCCGAGTCCGAGTCCCAGACGCCCACGGCCTCGGTATTCTCGGCGATCAGGCTGGCGAGGAGCGACCACTCGTCGCTGATGTTCCAGAGCAGGTGCAGGCGGCCGCCCGTGACGTCGTACTCGTTGAAATCGTCCTCGACCCGGTCCGCGTTGTCGTAGTTGCCGGTGAAGCTCGTTCCGAACACGTTGTCGACGTAGCCGCCATCGTGCGAGCTGTAGGCGACCAGTCGCGCACCCAGTTTCTCATCGACGATCGGTATGTTCAGGACAGCGTTGATGTCCCAGCTGTCCTCGGCGCCGCTGGTTGTGGCATAGGCCGTCTCGACCTGGCCGCCGAAGCCCGAGAAATCTGGCTTGTTGGTGATGTAGCGAATCGTGCCCGTCTGCGAGCTCGCGCCGAACAGCGTGCCCTGCGGGCCCGGCAGGTTCTCGACCCGCGCGATGTCGATGCCGCGGAAGCCCACCTGCTGCGAGTTCGAGGACATCGGCTGCTCGTCGAGGTAGACGGCGACCTGGGCGTCGGTGCGGTATTCGAACGGCTCGGTCGTGATGCCGCGCATGATCAGCGAATTCTGTCCCGGCTGCAGCGAGACCAGGCCCACCGACGGCAGGGCGCGCAGCGTGGCTTGCAGGTCCCTCGCACGCATCAGCTGCAGTTCGACGCCGGACAGCACGTCGATGCTGTGCGGGATGTCCTGCAGGTTCATCTCACGCTTGGTCGCCGTGACGAGGATCTCCTCGATCGACGAATCGTCTTCCTGTGCGAGTGCGGCTTGCGCGGGCCCCAGCGCCGTGACAATTGCGGCCGCAAGCGCGGACACGCGGAACGCTGGAGAGTCATTGGATATTGGTTGTTCGCCGGACGTAGCGTCCTTACCGTTCTTGTTCGTCATAACCCCCCCCGGGTGACTGGATGAGCGTGTCGCGCGCACGCTTCGCTCTATTCTGTAACTAATTGGTTGCGATGGTCAAATTCGCCGCCAAAACGCCTAATCGGTCACATAGGTCTCGAGCCACTCAAAATACTGCTCGTACATATGCTTCTCGTACGACGGCACCGACAGGCTGTGATACTCGCCGGGGTAGACGACGAGCCGCGTGGGAATCTCGCGGCGCTTGAGCACGATGTAAAGCTGCTCGGAATTGATGATTGGGACGTTCCAGTCTTCCTCGCCGCCGACGATCAGTGTCGGCGTCGTCACCTTGTCGAGCGCATAGAACGGCGAGATACGTTCCCAGGCCTCCTTGTTTTCCTCGAGCCATGGGAAGCCCAATTCCTCTTCCCACCACCGCTGGTACATGTCATGGCCGTAATTGGCCGCGTACAGCGTTGCGCTGGCCCCCGTGATGGCCGCGTCGAAACGGTCCGTCTTCGTTATAAGGTTGTTGGTCAGGATGCCGCCGTAGGACCAGCCGTACACGGCCATGCGCTCCTCGTCGACCCAGCCCTGCTCGATGCCGTAGTCCATCGCGGCCATGACGTCGATGGAATCGGGCCCGCCCCAGTCGCGCTCGATGGCTTCGGCGAACGCCTGGCCGTAGCCGAAGGAGCCGCGCGGATTCGGCAGGACCACGATATAACCCTGGGCGGCGAGCAGCTGGCTCTCGGTGTCGAAGCCGAAATTCCACTGGTCCTGCGGACCGCCGTGAATGTGCAGCACGGCCGGGTAGCGTCTGCCTTTCCGGTAACCCGGCGGAAACACGTAGAACGCATCGATTTCGACGCCCGGCTCACTCTCGAAAGAGTGCTTCTCGACTGTAGCCATCGCGATGCCAGCCAGGCGCTCGCTGTGAATCGAGCTGATCTGCGTCAGACCGTCGTCGTCGGCGATCGCGAATATCTCGGCGGGATGCTGCGGGCGGGCAACGAGCGCAAAGAGCTTGCCATCCGGCGTCTCGGCGAATTCCCGGACAACGTTTTCCTGATGCGCGATTCGCGTGACATTGCCGGTTGCGACATCAACACTGACGAGCTGCTGCTCGCCGCGGTACTCGGCCAGGCCGAGAATACTCTGCCCGTCGCGCGAGAACTGCGGGTCGAATATCTGTACTTCGGCAAGCGACTCGAAGCGGCGCGACTCGCCGGCGTCGAAATCGAGGATTGCCAGCTGCGGAATCGCGTAGATCGGCAGGCCGTCGCTGACGTTAGATGTATAAGCGATATAACGGCCGTCGGGGCTCCAGGCCGGGTCCGCGTCCCGGTATGGGCTGGTCGTCAGCTGCTCGGGCTCGGGCTTCTGTTTCGTGACATCGACGCGCCAGATGTCCGTGTTGCGATTGCGGTCCGGATGCTCGGTGCGGTTACTGACGAAGGCAATGTACCTGCCGTCGGGTGACCAGGTCGGCTGGCTGTCCTCGTAGTCGCCAAAAGTCACCTGGCGCGTCGTCCGCGCCTCGACGTCGATGACGTGCACGTGGTCCCGGTAGCGATCGAGGTAGCCGACGTAGTCTTCCTTGAACTGCAGCCGGTCGACGACATAAGGCCGCGGATTGGCGCGCTCCTCTTCATCGAGGTCGGCCGGCGCAGGGTCCGTCACGAGCAGCAGCATCTGCTTGCCGTCGGGGGACCAGTCGTATGAGTTTACGCCCTGCCTGAACTCGGTGAGCTGCCGGGCGTCGCCACCGCGCCGGTCGAGCAGCCAGACCTGCGTGGTGTCGTCACCGCGGTCCGACAGGATTGCGAGGAACCGGTTGTCCGGGCTCCACTTCGGCGACCATGCGCTGCTGCCTGCGGCCGTCATGCGAATGGCCTCGCCGCCCGCGGCAGGAATCATCCACACGGCGCTGGACGACGTGTCCTCCTCTAGATCGCTCTCGGAAATCGTGTAGGCGACAAAGGCGCCGTCGGGGCTGACGTTTATCCCGGACACGCCTTTCATGTTCAGGTAGGTGTCGATGTCGAATACGTTGCTCGAGTCGGCCTGTGCGCCGCAGGCCAGTAGCAGCGCCAGTAGGGGGATCAGTCGGGTCAAATCAGTTACTCGTCGTTGGTGTTCTCGGAATCGTCATCGGCTTCGCCGTCCCAGTAGTCGACGGCGGTTTCCTTGCGTGCAAACACGAAGAAATTGCCCGGCGCACCCCTGTCCTTCCAGTCGCCATGCCAGACACCGTATTTGCCGGAGTCCGGGTACAGAAATACGTCCGTCTTGTCCTGGCTGCTCAGGGCGATATAGGTCAGCTCTTCGTCGGATGTGTTGATAATCTGGTGCGGCTGCTCCGGGTCGGCCGGAGCACAGATGAAATCGCCGGCGCGAATCGGATATTCCTCGTCGGCGTGCCGCAGGGTGCCGGTCCCGGAGAGTATGTAGAACATCTCCTCGATGACGTAATGCGCGTGATACGGCCAGGCGCGCTTGCCGGGCTTGAGCCGAACCACCGCGTAGCCGAGCTTGCTGGCGCCGATCAGGTCAGCGACCGGGGCGCGCTGCGCCTCGAACTTGTCGCCCTTGCCGAAAGACGTGAACTCGAGATCGTCGATGTTGATGATGGGCTTCGGCATAGTGGTTTCCTTGTACGCCCGCGAGGCGGGGCGGCGCAATGCTCAAGTCTGTGCCAGGCGGCGCTCGTTTACCAGCAACAGCAGTTCGGCTGCGGCCTCAGCGTCGCACATGGCGCGGTGGTGTTGCTCCAGCGGGATGTCGAAGTGCCGGGTGAGCGCGGCCAGGCTGTAAGAGCCGAGACCCGGATATAGCCGGCGCATCGACGCACAGGTGCACAGTTTCGGGTGACGGAACGGCCGACCCAGCCGGGCGAATTCGCGGCTGATGAAGCCGTAATCGAATTCGACATTGTGGGCGACGAAAATCGCGTCCTGCATGAACGCCTCGAACTCGTCGGCGACGTCGGCGAAGTAGGGCGCGTCCTGGACCATGGCCGGCGTGATGCCGGTCAGCCTCGAAATACCGGGCGGAATCGTTCGCTGCGGGTTCAACAGCGTCTGGAAGCGGTCGACGACCGCACCGTTGCGCACCTTGACCGCGCCGATCTCGGTTACTCGATGGTTCTCGCCTTTGCCGCCGGTCGTCTCCACGTCGACGACGACGTAGGGTTGGTCAGGGTCCAGGATCCACTTGACCCGCACGACGTCGGCGCGAAACCCGGCTTCGCGCAGCTGCCGTATGCGCAGCACCTGGTTGCGGCGCAACTGGTCGCCCGCGGTCTTGACTTCGACGAAGCGCGCGCCGTCCTCGTCGATGACCAGCAGGTCCGGGTAGCCGTAACGCTGGTCTTCGTAGTCGCGCGCCATCCGGCGGAGCACTTGCGCGACGGACGAGGGCGCGGCGTGATCCAGCAGCGCCATCACGGCGTCGTTCATCGACTCGCGCCAGCGGAAGACGCCATTCGCCTTGCCATAGTGACGGGCGCTCGCTTTGAGTATCTCGCGCTTCGCCGCACCAGTGTCATTCAGCAATGCGAGCCTGGACTCGATCGCATCCGCGAACTGTTCATGAAACCGGCCGTTGGCCAGGGACGTCGGCAGGAAATCGAAAGGCGACGACGTGGTCGCCTCCTCGCCGCCGAACAGCTCATTCCAGAACAACAGGCCGAACAGTGTTCGCCACAACAGGTTTTCGCTGCGAAACGCCTGCTGCCCGCGCCCCTCGAAGTGTGCAACCACGGCGCGCTCGGGCGCACCGCTGCAAGACTCGTCGATCTCGATGACCTCACCGGCGCGCAACATGTCGGTTGATTCTGACGTACGCTTTTTGTGGAACTTGCGTTCGTAGAGATCCCGCGCAACGAGCCACTCCTCGTCGCTGCGGGGGTCGTCGAGGCAGCGCTCGAGAAACCGCTGGGCCTCGTCGCGCTGGTTGCTGGCCAGCAGCAGGCGCACAACCCGCTCGCTGCACTGCGCCGATTCGCCGGTTTCGTAGAAGCGCCGCGCCGCGATTACGTCGCCAGACTTCTCCGTCTGCCGGCCGGCCAGGTACGCGAGTTCGTCGCGCAGCCGGGAACTGCTGGAGAAGTTGGGTTCCGGCCATTGCTTGGCGTCTTCGATGGGCAGGCGGTCCAGGCGGTTGAGTCGGGACGCGAAGTAGAAGTTTTCGAGCGCCTCGGCGCGATCACCGAATCGGGGTTCATAAGTGTCGCCGAGATCTTGCGTGCGGACTAACCCGAGGTCACGCATCGTGAACTGGGACAGGCCGTTCCTGATGCGTCCGAAGTAGAGGAACAGCAGGTAGCTCACCTCATCGGCGCGACCCTGCACGAGGATTCGATCGGTATCGAGCGCGGCGATGAACTCGCGGGCCGGCATATTCTCGCGAGTGAACGAGATGAGTTGCGCCTTCTTCATGGACCGCGCCAGGCCGGCGAAACGCGGGAGCAGCACACGGTACAGCTCGTCACGCGTCAGGAAGCTGAGCATCTCCTCGAAGTGATCGGCGCCGGGTTCGCCGACCCAACCGCCGGCGCTGAGTTTGTTGATCAGCGGCAGCATGTCGCCGAGCTCGGGATACCGCAGCCGGTTGCGGGCGAATACCCGGCCCTTGCGGTTGACGAGGCGCACGTAAAGGCACTGGGCGTCGCGCGGCAGCCTGCGGAATTCCCCGACAAACGCGGCGTGCTCGGCCAGGAAGGTGTGGGCGTAGTGCTCGGCAACGAAGTCGAGCATCTCGATGAAATGCTCGTGGTAGTAAAACGTCGGCAACGGCCCCCGGCGTTGTACGGGGACCCAGTGGGTCTGGTCGTCGGTCACCGCGACAATGTAGCAAAGTCAGCGATCACGGATCGCTTCGGCTACCTGCCTTGCCCACTCAGCGTATATCGGCGGACCGGGGTGAAACCCGTCGACGGCCATATCGGCAACGTCGCCGGAAATGCGCAGGTCGATGAAACGACAATCGGGCTGGTTTGCTACGTCATTCGCGAGAGCGCGGTTGAGTTGCCCGGCTCTTTGCCCGACGTGCCAGCGTAGCGGCTGGGGCAGGGCCGGGAAGCGATGCACCGGCGGCAATCCCGAAATCACGAGCGCAGAGACGTTGAACTTGTCGCGCAGCAGCGCCCGGAGTCGGGCCTGGCGCCGCCGCCAGCCGCGAAGGCTGACCATGGAGATCGTATCGTTGACACCCAGTGACGTGACCGCCACGTCGAAGTCCTGCTGCGGCAGTTGGTCGAGGCGGTCCAGCGCATTCTTCGTCGTATGGCCGCTGGTCGCGTGCAACGCCCAGGTGACCGAAAAGTCGGCGCCAAGATCTGCCACAAGCCTGCCCAGCAGCGCCTCATCCTGGTGGCCCGCGCCGACGCCGGCTGCCGCGGAGTCGCCGACGACGAGGACGCGCAGCGCGGGCCCGGCACCGGCTGTTCCTTCACGGGCGCCGGGCGCCTCCGGGAGCACGGGGACCCTGCTGCGCGTACGCCGCCCCTGGACGAGGAGCAGCGGTGCGAGGATGGCGGAACGCAGGTAAAACATCATGGTGCGGCACTATAAACCCGCGAGCACCCGGTGTGTGGCCTATCGGGCCTGCCACTCGAGTTCGACGAGCACCTCGTTACGGCGCAGGAACCACGGTGTAAACGGGCCGTTGTAGCGGGCCAGGAACGGTTCACTGCGCATGGCGAGTCCGTCGATCGTCAGCGCGCTTACCAGCGACACTTCGTGGCGCAGGAAGTTGTCTTCGGTCCAGCGTCCCGAGTAGGAGCGGGCGGCGACAATTTGCGCCGGCTTCTGCACGATGCGAATACGGGGGTCGACCGGTGCCGGCAGCGTGTCTATCGAGTAACGGGATTCCATGACGAACGCGTAGGTTGCAAGCCCACCGTCGCGGCGCGGCGCGTCCGACACGACCGGCGCCGTCATGCGCATTTTCTCGCCAGGCTCGTTATTGCCGAAGATATAGTCGGCCAGGATCCGGAAGGCCCGGTTGCCGGCGTTGCCGGCATCGTCGGGGACATCGACCTCAGCGACGATGAACGGTTCGTAGCGCCGTATCTCGTAGTTGTTGGCGACGTGGATCACTTCGAACCGGGGCTCCTCGATGGCCATCGCCGGCGCTCCGCCAGCAATGCCGAACATGGCGACTATGGAGATGAGCAGTCTTTTCATCGTACTTGTCCGATTGTGGGTTTCAGAATTCAATTGGCTGGCCGTCCCAGGCGAAGAATCCCCCGGAATCCGGGGCATCGAGGCCATTGAGTACCTCGAGCAGGCGTTCGGCGGAATAGGCGGGTGTAAACAGCTTGCCTTTGGGAACGCGGCCCTGGAACGGTGCGGATAAACGCGTATCGACCGTGCCCGGGTGCAGCGCGACGATGATCGACTCGGGCCAGCGGCGCTTGTGTTCAATCGCGGCCGTGCGCAGCAGCATATTGAGGGCAGCCTTCGACGCCCGGTAGGACGCCCAGCCACCCAAGCGGTTATCGGCAATGCTGCCGACCCGCGCCGACAGCGCCGCGAACAGTGTCCTGCTGTCGCGCCGCAGCAGCGGCAGGAAATGCTTTGCCAACAGGATGGGGCCGACCGTATTAACCCTGAAGACCTCGAGCATCGCCTCGGCGTTGATACTGCGCAGGGTCTTCTCGGGCTGGATTTCGCCATCGTGCAACAGGCCGGTCGCGACGATCACCGCATCGACAGGTCCGTGGGCGGCCACACTGGCCGCAGCCTGCTGAATGCTGCGTTCGTCCGTGAGGTCGCAGGCAATATTCTCGACGCCAGTTTT
>JASJCH010000007.1 GCA_030066075.1 Woeseiaceae bacterium | reverse complement strand
CGATGTCGCCGATGACGGCGACCGCATCCTGGTTACGGCCCGCTATGCGCTGCGCAACGATACCGGCGATAGCGTTGCCAGCTGGACGACAGAGTTCGCGTTCGACCCTTACGGCTATATCCACGTCAACAACGCATTTTCCCGCGATGCGGACCTGCCGGTCATCCCGCGCATCGGCATGAACGTGGAACTGCGGCGCGAGCTGGATAACGTCGAGTGGTTCGGTCGCGGCCCGTTCGAGAACTACTGGGACCGCAAGGTCGCTGCCGACGTCGGCCGTTACAGCAACAAGGTCGCGGATCATTATGTGCCCTACATGCGGCCGCAGGAGAACGGCTACAAAACCGACACGCGCTGGTTGTCGCTGGACGACAGTTCTGATCACGGCCTGCTGGTTCTGGGGCGCGACCTGCTCAGCTTCGGTGTACACCACAATCGCATGAGCGACTTCACTCCGCCCGTAAAGATCGCCATTACGAGTGAAGACGGCCCCGGTGCGCGCGACAACGAGGAGCGCGTCAATATTCACGTCAACGACATCAAGCCGCGTGACCTGGTGTCGCTGAACATCGACCTCGGCCAGATGGGCGTGGGCGGCGACGATTCCTGGGGCAAGCGTACGCTGATGGAATACTCATTCACGGAAACCGATTATCGCTACGGCTTCGTGCTTCGACCGTATACGCCTGAACCGGGCCAGCTCGACCGCCTCACGGGGAGATAACAACAATGCACCTGAGTACCCTGGATTTCACCGTCGTTGCGATTTACGGAATCGTGCTGCTCGTACTCGCGCAGTGGGTATCGCGTGAGAAGGCCGGCCACCAGAAAGACACAAAGGACTACTTCCTGGCCGGCCGCGCGCTGCCGTGGTGGGCCATCGGCGCCTCATTGATCGCGGCCAACATCTCCGCCGAGCAGATCATCGGCATGTCGGGCTCGGCGTTCGTGATGGGCATCGCGATCGCGTCCTACGAGTGGATGGCGGCGCTGACGCTGGTCATCGTCGGCAAGTACCTGCTGCCGGTGTTCCTCGAGCACAAGATCTACACGATGCCGCAGTTTCTCGAGCAGCGTTACGACCATCGCGTGCGCATGGTGCTGGCGGTCTTCTGGCTCGGGGTGTACGTGTTCGTCAACCTGACGTCGATCCTGTGGCTCGGGGCGCTCGCAATCAACACGGTGACGGGCCTGGAACTCACCTGGGCGTTACTCGTTCTCGCGTCGTTCGCCGCCGCCTACTCACTGTACGGCGGCCTGAAGGCCGTCGCACTGACCGACATCATCCAGGTCGTCCTGCTCGTGATGGGCGGTCTGATGATTGCGTATATCTCGATGAACGAGATATCCGGCGGCGCCGGCGTGCTGGCCGGTTTCGGCATGGTGCTCGAGCAGGTGCCCGAAAAATTCGACATGATCCTGTCGAAGGACAGCCCCCACTACGTCCACCTGCCCGGCATCTCCGTGCTGGTCGGCGGTATGTGGATTATGAACCTGTCGTACTGGGGCTTTAACCAGTACATCATCCAGCGCGCGCTGGCGGCGAAGAACGCTCGCGAGGCGCAAAAGGGCATCATCTTCGCGGCCTTCCTCAAGCTGCTGATGCCGGTGCTGGTCGTGCTGCCGGGCATCGCCGCGGTCATACTCGCGCCCGACCTGTCGGCGCCCGACAAAGCCTACCCCGAGGTCATGAAGCTGCTGCCCGCCGGCATCATGGGTCTCGTGTTCGCCGCGCTGATCGCCGCCATAGTGTCGTCGCTGGCCTCGATGATGAACAGCATCTCGACGATCTTCACGATGGACATCGTCAAGCACTATTCCTCCGGCACCGAACAGCAGCTCGTCACCATCGGGCGCGTCGTCAGTTTTTCCGCGCTGGTCATTGCCGTGATCGCCGCCCGGCCCCTGCTCGGCAACTTCGACCAGGCCTTCCAGTACATCCAGGAGTTCACGGGCTTCTTTACGCCGGGCATCGTCGCGATCTTCCTGATGGCGATCTTCTGGAAGAAGGCGACTGCGAGCGGCGCGCTGGCTGCCGCGATCGGCTCGGCCGCGTTCTCGGTCGGCGCCAAGCTGTGGTGGCCGTCGCTGCCGTTTATCGACCGCGTGGGGCTGGCGTTCGTTCTGTGCGCGGCGCTCGGCATGCTCGTTTCCCGGTTGGGCGGTGGCGAAGATCATCCGGATGCGATCGAGTACAGCAAGATCGATACCTCGACCAGCGCCGGGTTCAACTGGGCGTCCGTCGCCATCATCCTGATCCTGACGGGCCTGTACACCGTATGGTGGTAGCAATGCGCCTGGCGACGCTGCTTCTGGCCGCGCTGTTCGTGTTGCCGGCCCCGGCGCAGGAGTTCGAGCCCGCCTACACCATGGAGGAGGTCCTCGAGCGCCAGCGCCGCGTGCCGCGGGACGACCATTGGTGGGCCGTTACCGGCGACCAGATGGGCTGGATGCACAAGAACACGCAGCAGATGTTCCCGACGGTGCCGGTCTACCGCGCGGGCCCGGTTCGCGAACTCGAGTCCGCGCCGATGGCGGCGATCGCCGACTTTGCGGTGGAGACACCGGAGGGAACGATGCGCTTCGAGGAGTTTCTCGCCGACGACCAGTCCACGGCGCTTGGCGTGGTCATCCTGCACCGGGGCAAGGTGGTGTTCGAAAGCTACCCGCGCATGCGGGACTACGAGAAAGTCACCTACTGGTCGGTGGCCAAGCCGATGGCCGGCACCATTGTGTACCTGCTCGAGGCGCGCGGCGAGGTGGATACGCAGGCGCCGATCGAAACCTACATCCCGCGCCTCGCCGACAGCGCCTTCGCCGGCATCACGGTCCGCAACTTCCTCGAGCACTCATCGGGTGTCGACTGCAGCGAGAACTACGAGGACCCCGAGAGCTGCTACTACCAGTACTCGATGGCGATCGGCGACAACCATCGCGACGCGTCGGCGGCCGACGATCCGTATGAGTACCTCGCCACCGCGGAAATCGGCCGGATCTTCGAGCCCGGCGCGCGGTTCGACTACTCGGGCGTCAACAACTTCATCGTCGCATGGCTCATCCAGGAAGTGACGGGCTACCCGCTGCAGGACCTGGTCACCCGGGAGTTCTGGTCGCGCATCGGCGCGGAAAACGACGCCGCCTACATCGCCTATCGCTACGGCATCGCGCTGTCGCACGGCGGGTTCATCGCCAGGATGCGGGACCTTGGCAGGTTCGGCCTGCTGTTTACACCGAGCTACCGGGTCGTCTCCGATCACGAGGTCATCCCCGGTGATTTCTTCGATGTGGTCTTCAATGACCATAGCGGCAACCCGGCGTGGGAGTCCGCGGACGGGGCCTTCAGTCACATCGCGTACCAGTGGTCGGTCGAGCCGGAGCGCGGGATCATCAGCCACGGTGGCTGGGGCGGCCAGGGGCTCATCATCGACACGCGCCAGGACGTGGTTGCCGTATTCACGTCCTTCGTCAAGGACGATTACAGCGAGGTCAATCTCGAACAAGTGGTGACCGAGCTGCTGGCCGCGGTATTCCCGGGGCTACCGGAAAAAACGGATTGAGCGCATACTGTTGATTGGGTGAGGAGGGCATTGCCATGAAAATCCGCAGCATGACACTGGCGTGTGCCTTCCTTGCAAGCTGCGCAGCCGATACCCCGGTCGAACCTGCGCAGGACCCGATGCAGGGCTATGAGGAGGTCGCGGCAACCACGGTTCTTAACGCACCGGAGCCAATTCCCGGCAGTTTTGCGCCCGAGAACCTGTTCCAGGTCAAGCGCGGCGAGTACCTCGTCGAACTGCTGGGTTGCGGATCCTGCCATACGGATGGTGCGCTCGAGGGCGTGCCGAATTTCGACAGGGCGCTGGCGGGTTCCAGCATCGGCATCGCGTTTTCGAATCCCATGGGCGACCGGCGGCCGGGCATCGTATTCCCGCCTAACCTGACGCCTGACCAGGAAACGGGGCTGGGCTCATGGAGCGATCAACAAATCGCGGATGCGCTTCGGCTCGGGGCGGGTCGGCACACGGGCCGCAGGATCGTCATCATGCCGTGGCAAGGCTATAACAAGATGACCGACGATGACGTTGCGGCGATCGTCGCCTACCTCCGCAGCATCAAGCCGGTTCGTCACACGGTTCCCGAAGAGGTGTTGCCGGGCCGGTCAACCGACAAACCGTTCGTCTACTTCGGCGTTTACCGCACCCGCGATAACGACTGATTCAATCTCACGGGAGACTGGAGCAATGAAACAACTAGCTGTTTTCATGTCCGTTTTTGCGCTGTTGTTCAGCGCTTCGACCGGTGATGCGCGCAACACGATTCACCAGTTGTCGATCGCAGACGCGCTGGCCGAAGGCGAGGAGAAGGGCGTGCTCATCGACGGCATCGCACTCTACTTCGGGGATGCAGCGACTCCCGCCGTCGAGAAGAATCACGGCGAGTTTACGGCCAACCGCAAGACCAATGCGTTCAACAAGAGCGACGAGGAGGCCTGTAGCTGGGTGTTCCTGACAGCCGTTAAAGCGCTGCAGGAGCGGGCGCGCAAAGAAGGTGGCAACGCCGTGATCAACATCTACAGCTACTACTACAAGAACACTTTCGTCAGCCAGACGGAGTTCGAGTGCGGCGCGGGCACGATGGTCGCCGGTGTCACGATGATCGGCGACGTCGTTACTCTCGGCGAATAACGTCTAAAGAGGCAGGTCCGCGGCGATCTGGTCCCAGAGCGGCCGCCACGTTGTCCACTTGTGCCCGCCCTCGAGGGTGTAAACGCTCGACGGATTCATGAAGTCGATGAGCTTGTCGAAGCCTTCCGCCATGCCGTCCGACAGGCCGTAGCCGAGGACGAGCGGCGTCGAGCCTCCGCCGGTCCGCGCATCGCGGATGTACGACCACACCATGATCTCGTAGTCCTTGAGGCCTTCGCCCTGGCCATCCCAGTCTTCGAGCGGGCCGGCCTCGACGATCGTCTCGATGGCGCTCCGATCGCCGAGGAACGGGGCGAGCAGGATCACGCCCGCGACTTCTTCCGGGTACTCGGAAGCGTAGAGCAGCGTTCCGAGCCCGCCCATCGAGATGCCCAGCATCCAGATGTTCTCGTAACCCGCTGCTTTGGCGGGCGTGATTACGTCGTCATGCAGGCGCTCGAGCAGGCTGCGGCGCATGTAATAGCCCAGGTGCGCATCGACGGCGACGGTGTCGAAGCCGTGTTGCAGTCCCGCCTGCTCGAAGCCCTCACGAATGAACACGTCCGCGCGGTCGCCCCGGCCGGGCAGCATGACGACCAGGGTCTTGCTGCGCGCGTCGGCCGAACTGGTCTCGATCGCCGGTATCGGCACCTGGGTGGGCGCCATACCGAAACAACCGGCGAGCAGGAAGCACGATGCGGCGATTGTCAGGATTTTTGCGGAACTAACCATCGCCGCAGTCTATCCCGCCGCCGCCCCGTGCAGCGCCCGGGGAAACAACATGAAACAACTAGTCGTCCGCTTCGCTGTCGGCGATCAGCCGCAGGTCGTCATCGGCAACGAATTCGCTCTGCGCGGGTGACCAGCGCCGCACCTCGATGCCTGCGGGCCGCTCGTCAACGGCGGCGATGCCGAGCAGCCCGTCGCGCAATGCGTATAGCCGCAGGGCCGCGACCGGCGCGGAGCCTGCGAGCGTCTCGATCACCGGTGGTTTCACAATGCAGCGCAGCTTGTCGAGGCCGCCCGAAAGGCCAACGCCGGTTGCCTTGAGCCATGCCTCCTTGAGGACCCACAACCGGTAGAAATGGTCCGCCGGCTGAGTCGCCAGCCACTCGGATTCCTCGGGTGAGAAAAACCGCCGCGCGATGGCCTCGACGTCCCTGGAGCGATTCCAGAATTCGAGGTCGACGCCGATATCGCCGACGTCGCAGACCGCGCACGCGACAAAATCGCCACTGTGGGAGATGCTCACGGCCGGACCGTCCACGCAAAGCGGTTTGCCACGGTCGTCGGCGCCGAGTTGGAAGGAAGAGGCCGGCCGGCCGGTGTAGTCGGCGAGAAGCGCGCGCAGCATTGCGCGCGAGGCGGTGTACTGCTGTCGGCGCAGTTCCGACCCGAAGCGGCTGGCCCGTTCGAGCTCCGCCGCTGGCAGGTCGCTGTCGGGTACGCTCGCCAGGTCGGCGTTTGTCGCCCAGGCGACGCTCAGGGTCGCTGGTTTCATCGCTTGCGCTGAATCGCTCAGGGGTGCCGTCGCATGATCAGCGACGTATTGATGCCGCCGAACGCGAAGTTGTTGTTCATCACGTACTCGGTCTCGAGCTCCCGGCCGTCGCCGCGAATGTAGTCCAGCGCCGCGCACTCGGGATCGACGTTGTCCAGGTTGATCGTGGGCGCAAACCAGCCGCGATTCATCATCTCCACGGCGAGCCACGTCTCGAGCGCGCCGCAGGCGCCCAGCGTGTGCCCCATGTAACTCTTGAGGGAGCTGACCGGGACCGTGCCGCCGAGCACGCGCTCTGTCGCATGCGACTCGGCGATGTCGCCGCGTTCTGTGGCCGTGCCGTGTGCACTGACGTAGCCGATCGCGTCGGGCTCGAGCCCGGCGTCGGCCAGCGCCATCTCCATCACGCGCTGCATCATGTCCGAGGACGGCTGGGTGACATGAGCGCCATCGGCGTTGGTGTCAAAACCGACGATCTCGGCGTAGATGTTAGCGCCGCGCGCGCGCGCGTGGTCACGATCTTCGACGATGAGCGTGCAGGCCCCCTCGCCGATCACCAGGCCGTCCCGGTCGACGTCGAACGGCCGCGGCGACCGCTCCGGTTGGTCATTCATCGTGCTGGTCGCGTACAAGGTGTCGAAGACCGCGGCCTCGGTCGGGCACAGTTCTTCCGCGCCGCCAGCGACCATGATGTCCTGCGCGCCGCTGCGCACCGCCTCGAAGGCGTAGCCGATACCCTGGCTCCCCGACGTGCAGGCGCTCGATGTTGTGATGACCCGGCCCTTGAGGCCGAAGAACACGCCGATATTGACCGGCGTCGTATGACCCATCATGCGGATGTAGGTTGTCGCCGTGATGCCGTCGAGCGACTTGGTCAGGAGCATGTTGGCAAAGTCGGTGATCGCCTGGGTGCTGCCCGTCGATGAGCCGTACGCCACGCCAACGCGTCCGGACTGCAATACCGGGTCGCCGAGCAGGCCGGCGTCCGTGAGCGCGTGCTCGCTGGCGGCCGTCGCGAGCATCGCGACCCGACCCATGCTGCGCGTACGCTTGCGCGTGAAACTCGCGGGCGGTTCGAAGTCCGGAACCGGCGCGCCGAGTTTCGTGTTGAGACCTTCGTACTCTTCCCACTCGGGCACGTGGCGAACGCCGCTGCTGAGCGCGCGCAGGTTCGCCTCGATCGTCGGCCAGTCATTGCCGATGGGCGAATACGCCCCGACACCCGTGATTACGACACGCCTCGTCAACACAGCCCCCCGTTAATTGAGATCACCTGGCGCGTAATGTAACCCGCATCCGGGGAGCACAGGAATGACACCAGCGCGGCGACCTCGTCGGCCTGGCCGATGCGACGCAGCGGAATCGCCTCGAGCATCTGCTCCAGCGGCAGCTCCTCGGTCATGTCCGACTCGATCAGGCCCGGCGCGACGCAGTTGACCGTGATCTGCCGCTTGGCCAGCTCGATGGCGAGCGCCTTGGTCGCACCAATGATGCCGGCTTTCGATGCGCTGTAATTGACCTGGCCGCGGTTGCCCATCAGCCCGGAGACCGATGAAATCGTGACGATCCGGCCGGGCTTGCGGCGGCGGAGCATCGGCATCACGATCGGGTGCAGGACGTTGTAAAGGCCGTTCAGGTTGACGTCGATGACGCGGTTCCAGTCTTCGTCGGACAGCATCGGGAACGGTCCGTCCCTGGTCATGCCCGCGTTGCAAACGGCGCCGTAGTAGGCGCCGTTGTCGGCGATGTCCTGCTCCAGGGCAGCCCGCGTGGCCTCGGCGTCGCTGATGTCGAAGGACATCAGGCGGCAGGTCCCGCCGGCTGCCTCGATAGCGTCGCGGGTCGCTTCGCCGCCTTCCTTGTTGCGGCCGTAGTGGGCGGCCACCGTGTAGCCGTCGGCTGCGAGCCGCACCGCGATGGCCCGGCCGATGCCCGAGCTCGTGCCGGTCACCAGAATGCTCGATTGTTCGCTATTCATCCGAATCGTCCGGGGTTTCGAAGACCGCCAGGTTGGCCTCCGCAATAACAACGTCCTGCGCCTCGATGCGGCACGCGAAGGAGCCCATTCCCTGCGAGTCGCGCACCAGCTCCTGGCAAACCGTCCTGAACTTGCCGCCCACCTCGAAGTACGGGACCGAACACTGGTAATTGCGAGTTCCCAGCAGCATGCCGAGAGGCGGCTCCTGGCCGCGCACGTGCGCCCGCGCGCCCGAATGGACGGCGACGCATTGTGCCATATACTCGATGCCGGCATAACTCGGTACGCCGTGCCCATGGACGAGCAGGGCGAAGTCCTCCCGGACCTCCCATTCACACTCGGCGAACTCGGGCCCGATCGCCGTCAGCCGGTCCACGAACAGCATGGGTTCGCGGTGCAAAACGAAGCGGCTGGCCGGCGATCCCGCCAGTTGCTGCAGCGCGTCGATAAAGGCCTGGTCGTTCATTCCGTCCCCAGGCCCGCCTCCGCGAGCCGCCTCTCAACGCGATCGATCAGGACCTGCGGCGACCCGAGCACGAGTTCGTGGGTCTCGGCATCGACGGGCACCTGCACGGTGCGGGCTTTCGTGTACAAGACACCGTCGGCATCCTCGATCTTGTAGTCCACGACGAGCCGCAATTCCCATTCGCGCAGGCACGCCGTGACCCGTACCGACTGGTTCAGCAATAGCGGCCGCACGTAGCGAACCTCCGTGTCCCCGACCGGCCACAGGAAACCCGAGTCCTCCATGGCGTCGTAGCTGTAGTCGAAGCCTTCGAACAGCGCGCAGCGCGCCAGCTCGAAATACTGGAAATAACGGCCGTGCCAGGCGACGCCTGCCGGGTCGAGGTCGAAGAAGGGGATACGCACGTCGACGGCAGCAGTCAGGCAGTTCGAAAAATCAGTCTTTATCATCGGGGGTCTTGTCGTCGCCGGCGGCGGAGCGCGTCTGGCTCGCCCAGAAGTCGTAGAAGTTGAACCACTGCAGCGGCGCCTTGCTCACCTGGGATTCCAGGGCCGACGCGAACTTCTGTGCCTGCGGTTCGTAATTGCGCTGCCGGTCCTTCCTCGTTGCCGTGATTTCCTCCTCGAGCAACTCTACACGAAGCCGATGCATGCCGGACTCGAAGTAGCAGTGCATGATGTAGACAGGGCAGTGCAGCAGGTTGCCGAGCACGTAAGGGCCGATCGGGAAATTCGCCGTGTCGCCGAGGAACCTGACCGGGCAGACGTTATCACTGAGACCGACGGGCACGCGGTCGCCTGCGATCAAAAGCCACTCGCCATTGTCTACCCGCTCCTTGAGGCGCAGCGCGAGATCGAGATCGAGGTCGGTGACCTGGATCAGGTTATGGCGCGAATCCGGCGACGCGTCGCCCATCAGCTTCGCGAAGTTGGCGGCGTGCCGGTCATACAGGAGCACGTTGATTACGAGCTCCGGGTGTCGCCTCGCGAGACCCTTGGAGTACTCGAGGTTGCCGAAGTGAGAGCCGACCAGGAGGATGCCCTTGCGCGACTCGATAACGGGTAGCACCAGGTCGGCATCCTGCTGACGAATATCGATGTTGGTCGGCTCGCCCGTTAGCGCGATGTACTTGTCGAGCAGCGAGCGGCCGAATGCGAGAAAGTGCCGGAACGTCATCCACAGCCCCGGGCTGCCGCGGAGGCTGTCGGGGTACTCGCGCTTGACGCGGCGCAGGTAGTCGAGCGAGGCGCGGCGTGCCGTGGTCCGGCGCAGCAGAAAGTAAAACATAACCGGCGCGAGCACGATGTTGAAACCGACGCGCCCGAGCAGCCGGTACGTCCAGGCCATGAAGCGCAGCCCGGCCAGCGCGCCGGCCTCGCCGATCGATGCCCAGTGGCGGTTCTCGCTCACGATCGCCGCCCCCGGACTTTGCGCCACAACAGCATGGGCAGCCGCAGGATCATCCCGACGATCAGCCGCGTATGCATCCAGGAGATGATGGCGTTGTCGCGGAAGTAGTGGAAGTGTGACGCACCGTCCTCCGGATAACGCACGGTGACCGGCGTGTAACGAATCGGGATGCCGGCCCAGGATGCCCTGACGAGCAGCTCGGGGTCGAACGCCATCCGCGGTCCGGGGGCCTTCTTTTTGATCAGGGCGACGACCGCGTCGGTCGGGTAGATGCGAAAGCCGCACATGGCGTCGCGAATATCCGTGCTGAGCGTTTCCAGCCAGACGAGCGCGTGGGTCAGGTAACGCCCGTAATAGCGCACCCTGGAAATCGAGGCGTCGAACATCGGTTCTCCGCAGATGATCGCATCCGGGTGTTCCCGGGACAGCGCGCGCAGGTCGTCGAAATAGCTCACGTCGTGCTGGCCGTCGGCATCGATCTGTAACGCGTGCGAGTATCCGGCGTCGTGCGCTGTCATCAGGCCCGTGGTTACCGCGCCGCCTTTGCCCTGGTTTTCGTCGTGCCGCACCAGCTGGATGTCGCCGGCGCTCGCGGCAACCAGTTGCTGCAGCTCGGAGAAGGCGTCGGCCGGACTCGCGTCATCGACGATCACCAGGGGCAGTTCAGTCGCCAGCAGTGACGGCATGAGGCGCCGGAACTGGGTGACGTGATCGTAGTGCGGAACCACCAGGCAGAGTTTCATTGTCCCGGCTCGGCGAAGACCAGCCGCCCCTGGGAGTGCTGCAGGCCATCACCCTGGAGATGGAACTGGACCTCACGGTCGCCGTGTTTCTCGAGGCTCAGCTCGATGACGCGCGGCGGGACGATGACGTTGCTGAACTTCAGGCGCTTGATGTGCTGCGGCGGGCCGTCGAGATCGAAGAGGATGGCCGCGACTTCGGCGGCCCAGTGCAGCTGGATTACGCCGGGAAGAACGGGCTGGTCGGGAAAATGTCCGCGGAACCAGGCGAGGTCAGGCGTTACCTCGAGCTCGACGGTAACTCGACCGTCGCTAAGCGTGACGGAGACAACGGCCGGAAAGTCGCCGCTGACCTGCTGCGCCAGCAGCGCGGGCTCGCGAATGAAGCGCTTCAGCAAGGAATCCTGCATGACTGAATCGGTGCCCTGGCGCCAGCTCCTATCGTCGAGCCGGACGTGTCATCTCAAAGGGCCGTCAGGGCGTTGATGACATCGTTGATCGTGCGGACATCCTTGAAATCATCCGGCGAGATTTTCTTGCCGGTGATGTTCTTGAGCTGTACGAGGAGATCCACGGCGTCGATGCTGTCGAGCTCCAGCTCGTCGTACAGGTTTGCGTCCGGTGTAATCGAAGACTCTTCCAGCTCGAATTGGTCAATCAGTATGCCCTTGAGCTGTCCGTAGAGTTCGTCTTTATCCATGCCGCAATTCTAAGAGATCAACTTTGCAAAGGCGACCGGTTTTCTGCCTCGCGCCGCGCCAATTCCGCCCCGATAAGCCCCTCCAGCGCCGCATTGAGTTCGTGGCGCGCGCGGCGCGAATCGGTGCCCTCGGGAACGAGCGAGTCAGCAGCGACCGGCGGCAGCAGGCTGATGCGAAAGTGTGGTTGCGACGGCGGTATCCGGTACCAGGGGACGCGCTTGGCCAGCATTTGCGGGTTGCAGTCGAGGGCGATCGGCACGATCGTGGCGTTGGCGCGCAGCGCGATTTCGGCGGCGCCGAGTTTGAAGGCGAGCGGCTCGCCGCGAATGGCGCGGGTTCCCTGGGGGAACAGCAGCAGGCTGGAGCCGGAGTCGAGGCGCCCGACGCAGAAGTCGAGCAGCTCGTCCGGGGCCCGGTTGGAGATGTAGTTGGCCGTGCCTGCCGATACGCGCAGCACGGGATTGCGGGTGACCGCGGCTTTGACGACGCAGTCCACCTGCGGGAACAGCGACAGCAGGATGACCACGTCGATCAGCGTCAGGTGGTTGGCCAGCAATAGCTGGCTCCGCTGCGGGTCCCAATGCTCCATGCCCGTTATGTCGCACCGTATCAGCCGCATTGTGCGCGCTACCCAGACAAACATAACGAACGCGCCCCGGATCATGTCGCGCGCGATCACCTGGCGCCTTTCCGGCCGCCGGATGACGAGGTACACCAGCGGCAGGAGCAGGAAACCGTAGATCAGCCCGATGACGCCGAAGAAAAACCAGAATAGCGACGTGCCGATGAAGCGGTAGACGTAGAAGAGATGTTTCATAGCGGGGGAGTTCGGCTTATTCTACACAAACGGGCCATTTGCACCGCTTCGCGGGTGCACGTCAAACACGGGACTACTGATTCGAATGCGACTGGCTATTGGCCAATACACGGCGACTTCCGCAGTCGGCGCCGGACGCGATGCGATGCGCGCGGCGATCCGCGACCGCCGCTCGGGGCTGCGGCGCAACGACCTCGAACACTGCGACCTCGATACCTGGATCGGGCGCGTCGAAGGCGTCGAGTCCGTCGTGCTCCCGGAGGCCGTCGCGCATCTGCATAGCCGCAACAACCAGCTCGCCTGGCTGGGGTTGCAGCAGGACGGCATGCTGGACAGCATCGCCGCACTGAAAGAGCAGGTTGGACCCGACCGCATCGGTATCGTGATGGGCACGAGCACATCGAGCATCGGCAGAACCGAAGAGGCCTACCGCGAGCTGCTGCCGTCGGACGAGATGCCGCCCGAGTACCGCCAGCCGCTGGTTCATAACCTGCATTCACCCGGTATCTTCGTGCAGGAAGTGACCGGCATCCGCGGCCCGTCGCTCACGATCAGCACGGCCTGCTCGTCGAGCGCCAAGGTGTTCGCGTCGGCGGCGCGCTGGATCAATCATGGCCTCGTCGACGCCGTCCTCGTCGGCGGCGTGGACAGCCTGTGCCTGAGCATCCTGTACGGTTTCAACTCGCTCGAGCTCGTGTCGGCAGACGTCTGTCGGCCGTTCGACCGGCGCCGCAACGGCATCAACATCGGTGAGAGCTGCGGCTACGCGATTCTCCTCCGGGAAGACCTCGCTGATGCCGCGGACCTGTTCCTGCTCGGCTACGGCGAAAGCGCCGATGCCTACCATATGTCGCACCCGCACCCGGAAGGCAAGGGCGCCCTGCTGGCGATGACCCAGGCGCTGCAGCGCGCGGACCTGGATGCGAAGGACGTCGACTACATCAATCTCCACGGCACGGCGAGCCAGGCTAACGATCGCATCGAGGCGCACGCGCTCGGCCAGCTGTTCATGGCCGGCACGCTGGCGAGTTCCACCAAGGGCTGGACGGGCCATACGCTCGGTGCTGCCGGCATCCTCGAGGCCATCATCACGCTCGAGGCGATGCGCCATGACGAGGTGCCGGGCACGCTCAACTGCGAGGAGCCTGAAGAGGACTTCGCGTTCGGGGTGACCCGTGAGAACGTGCACAAGCCGGTCCGTTACGCGATGACCAACTCGTTCGGCTTTGGCGGCAACAACGCCACGCTGGCGTTCGGAGCAGCGCATGACTGACGTCGATATCGCGGGCATCGGCATTTGGAGCGAGAGATTCGCGAACTGGGACGAGTTCCGGGACGCCCTTGCCGGAGCGACGCCGGAAGCGGCGGGCGCGCTGAAGCCGGAGCTGATTCCGGCCCGGGAGCGGCGGCGCGCGCCGGCGGCGGTGAAAATGGCGGTCGAGGTCATGGACCAGGCCTGCCGGATGGCGGGCATAGACGCGACCGATGTCGCGACAGTCTTCGGTTCGGGCATGGGCGACATGCAGATCACGGACTACATCTGCCGGACGCTTGCTGATGCGCCGCGCATGGTGTCGCCGACCAAGTTTCACAACTCGGTGCACAACGCGTCGACGGGCTACTGGTCGATTGCGACCGGGTCACATTTACCGGCAAACGCTATCTCGGCTCACTCGAACACGGTCGCCGCGTCGCTGCTCGAGGGGGCGGTGCAAGCCGTCGAGGAGCAGGTCCCGGTGCTGGTGGCGCTCGAGGAGCTCGCTGCGCCGCAGCCGTTCCGGTCGGTTATCGAAACCGAAGAGCCCCTGGCCACGGCGCTGCTGTTGACGCCGAAGGGCCACGCAGCCGCGCCGCTCGCGGCGCTGAGCCTCGGGGTGCGCGCGGAGGCTGCCGACACGCCCGCGGCAATGGAAATTGCGGGCACCGGGTTCAGCGACAACTTCGTTGCCCCGCTGCTGCCGCTGCTGGCAGCGCTCGCACACGGCGAGGCATCGACGACGGCGTTGCCGCTGTCCAGCGGTTCCACGCTGGATCTTTCCCTCGAGTTCGCGACTGCCGCAAAGGCCGCGCAGGCCTGACATGAACACCGAATACGACCTGGCCATTATCGGCGGCGGCCTCGCGGGCCTGACGCTGGCGGCGCAGCTGCAGCAGGACAATCCCGACCTGTCGATTGCCGTGCTCGAGCGCAGCAGCCTGCCGCCACCCGTCGCCGCCCACAAGGTCGGCGAGTCGACCGTGGAAATCGGCGCCCACTACCTGGCCGAGACTCTCGGGCTGGAGGACCTGCTGGAGCGGACCCAGCTCAGGAAGTTCGGGCTGCGCCTGTTCTTCGGCAGCGGTGTGCAGCAGGACCTGGCGAATGCCGACGAGCTCGGCGCCAGCCGCCTGCTGCCCGCCAAGAGCTACCAGATCGATCGCGGCAGGCTCGAGGCCGATCTCGCGGAGATCCTGCAGGAACGCGGCGTCGCTATCGTCGATGAATGCGTCGTTCGCGACATCGACATCAGTAGCAACGGCAGGGGTCACCAGGTGGCGGCGACCGTGAACGGCGAGCCCAGGAAGCTGAGCTGCCGCTGGCTGGTCGACGGCACGTCACGTGCAGCGCTCATCAAGCGCAACCTCGGCATCAGCCGGTCCTGTGACCACAAGATTGCGTCGGCCTGGTTCCGGCTGGACAAGGCGATAGCGGTGGATGACTGGTCGCAGTCGCAGGACTGGCAGGACCTGTGCAACCGGCCGCGCCTGTACTCGACCAACCACCTGATGGGTAACGGCTACTGGGTCTGGATCATTCCGCTCGTGGACGACCGCACGAGTATCGGGCTGGTCGCTGACCCGGAGATTCATCCGTTCTCGTCCTACGGCAACTTCGAAAAGTTCTCCGAGTGGCTGGGCTCGCACCAGCCGATTCTCGGCGAGGAGGTGGCCGCGGCCGCCGACGCGCTGATGGATTTCAAGTTCTGCAAGAACCTGTCGCAGGACAGCGAGCAATTCTGGTCCACGGATCGCTGGGCGCTGACCGGCGAAGCGGGCGCGTTCGCCGATCCGTTCTACTCACCGGGATCCGACTTTATCGGCATCAACAATACGTTCGTGGCCGATCTCGTTCGTCGTGAACGCAGCGGCGAGGACTGGGCGCTGCGCGCGACCCTGTACGAGCGGATGTATCGCTCGTTCTACGAGAGCACGATGAGTCTTTACGAGCACCAGTACGCGGGTTTCGGTGACACGCGCCTGATGGTCGTCAAGACCACCTGGGACTATGCGTATTACTGGTCGGTGCTGAGCTGGCTGTTCTTCCGCGACGTGTTGACCGACCTCGACTTCCTGCTGGCCGCGCGGCCGCAGCTCGTCGCCATGCGCGCGTTGAACGACAGGATGCAGGCAGCTTTTCGGGAGCGTGCCGCCGAGGGCATCGTCGACCAGGGCAGCGGTCGCTTCGTCGACCAGACCGCCATCCCGATCTTCTACGACCTGAACAGCTCTCTACTGGAAACGCCGGCGGACCTGTCGAAGGAGTTTCACGACAACTGCGAGCGCCTGGGCGCGCTGGCGCCCAGGCTGCTGGCGATACTCGCCAACGAGACGCCGGCGGGCCGCAGCTCGTGCGAGCTCACCGGCGATTTGGCGCAGCGACTCAACTAACCCGCCGCAAGCGCAAGCGGCTGCCTCCCCAGGCGATCGCGAAACTGATGAGCGAGCCAGCAGCGACCGTCAGCCCGAGGAACCTGAGCACCGGGATTGACGACGCTGCGAGGATCGCGAACGCGATGGTCGTCGAGGCGGCGCACGCCATCACGCCCTTATCGGTTGCCGCTCGTTCGCCAGCAGGTTCCGATCGGCTCAGGAACAGCGCGTAATCCAGGCCGAGGCCCAGCACGAGCAGGAGAGCGACCATGTGGATCACGGTCAGGCTGCCGTGCACAAAAACAACCGCCGCGATGGTTACCGTCAATGAGGCCGCGACCGTAAGCGTTACCCAGGCAGTCTGCGCGAGATTGCCGCGCACCCACCAGAGTATGGCGACGATGAGCAATGCGGCCACGAGGATGGTGCGCAGTGCCGTGCCGCGATAGTCGCGCATCAGCGCAACGGAAGCCTCCTGGAAATCGACGAGGTCGGCAGCGACCCCGGCGTTCGCGATATGGGTTGCCAGCCGCCCCGGGTCGGGACCGACCAGCGACGTCAGCGCGACCCAGCGGTCGTCGAGTTGCAGCAGGTGGGCGTCGAGCCATGATCCCAGGACTGACCCCTCGATGTCGGCCGCGGTCAGCGCCGGCGCGGCTTTCGCGGCGTCAGCGGCGTCGAGGAAGGTATTGAAAGCGTCGGCCCGGAACGGCGTGCCCTCGATCGCCGCGGCAATGCTGGCGGCGAGCGCATCGCGTTCCGGAATCCTCGCCCGACGGGTTTCCTGGACGCGTGCGCTGGGCAGGACCTGGGTTACCGATTGCCAGCTGCCGAGGATTCCCTCGTCAACCGCATCTGCGAGGACCGCATCCAGGGTTTCGCTGTCGCGCAGCAGCTGCTCGAGCGAGCCGGCGTGCAGCGTTAGCTGGTAGCGCAGGTCTGCCGTCACGGCGGCGGAGCGCAGCACGTGATCCGATTGCAGCCGCTCCGGGGCGACCGGACTCAGGCTGGACAGGTTGTCGTCCCAGAGCCCTGCATCGAAACGCGGCCACGCGGCCAGCGCAGCGATCAGCAGCACGCCGGGGGCCACCAGGAAGGAGAGCCGCGGAGTGCTTGCCGGTGCGGCATCGGTCGCCGCCGCTGCGCTGTCGTCCAATAACCAGGGCAGCCAGGTGCGCGTCGCCAGGCTCGCGACGATCACGCCAACCGCGGTGAATACACCGAGTTGCGCGAGCCCCGTCGAGTTGGAGAACACGAGTGCAAGGTAAGCGGCGACCGTGCTTGCGGCGCCGAGGCGCATCGTGGGCCAGATGCGGCGAATGGCCGCCAAACCCGAGTCGCGCCGCGCGTGACTGAACAGGTGCAGCGGGTAGTCGATGGCCACACCGAGCAGCGTGAACCCGAATGCCAGCGTGATGCCGTGTACCGTGTCGAACAGGACCGCGACGACGGTGAGCCCGGCGACAAACCCCGTGAGCAGCGGCAGCGCCGCGAGCAACAACTTGCGGACGTTGCGGAACACGAGGAACAGCACCGCCAGCAGTGCGATGCTGGCGAGCACGCTGCGCAACGTGGCCTCGGCGCGTATCGTTTCCTGCAGCTCGACACTGAAGGCGCCCACCCCGGTGATATCGAGCGTCAGCCCCCCGCTGCCGGGCAGGGCGGCAAACCCGGCGCTGATAGCCTCCACGGCGCGCGCCTGGGCGTCGATGTCGATCGAGGCGGCCGCCGTCTCGGCCAGCAGCACCGCGCTGCCGTTCTGCGCGATCCAGGGATCGCCGCTGAGCTCGGCTGGCGAGAGGGATTCGAGCACGTTGATTGTCGCGAGGTAGGGGTCGCGAGCGATCAGCGCCAGCAAATCCGCGCCGCCGCCGAACGCGAGGTCGCGCAGCCGGTCCTGCAGCACCGATTGCAGTGCGTCCGCTGCGAAGTCGAGATCGTCCATGAGCAGGTAGTAGTCGCTGACCGGGAACGGCACGTCGGCCGATTGCTCGTCGAACTCGCCGTTGAGAACCGCGACGAAAGCCGGATCGTCCACGAGCGTCGCTTGCAGCAGCCGCCCCGCCTCGGCCGCGTCGTCCGGACTGGCGGCGCCGACGCCGATCACCAGCAGGCGGGACGCCGGACCGTTGCGAACCTGCTCGATCAGGATTTCATGGGACAACGTGGCCTGGCGGGGAAAGAACGCGCTGAGGTCGAAGCTCAGTTGCAGCCGGGTTAGTAGTATGAGGACGGCAACGGCGATAGCGCCGAGCCACCAGAGCGACCGTTGCAACGCGACAGACACGCAGGCGGCCTTTACTTGGGCAGTTCGTCGCCGATCCGCATCAGGTGCCACTCGTCATTGGGCAGGTTGATGCGGATGCTGGTGACGGCCTGCTCGTTGCCGGTAACCTGGAGCCCGGACAGGCGCTTCGCTACGCCTTTCGACAGCGGCGTCATGTGCAGCGACCAGCCGTCGTCGGTGGCTGCGACGTCACACAGGAAGGACTCCTCGAGCCGTTCCTGGTTGCCGGCCAGCACAGCTTCGATGGCGCCGAGAATGGTCTTGAGCGCCCGGCTGCGGTTTAGCGACAGCTTGCGGGTCTTACCGTCCCTGGTCACGATGACGCGGTTCGCTTGCACGAGGATGTCTTCCTCGAACGGGATCTCCACTACCTTGCGTAACGTGCCGCTGTCGAGGTACTCGAGGCGGCCGGCGAGCACCATCGGCTCCTTGAACATCGGGTTATGCCGCTCCTCGCGGAAGCCGATCCGGGCCGGCGGCTCGACCGCTGTCGAGGCCAGGATCGTCGCCAGGTCGGCGGACCAGCCCGGCGAACCCAGGAACACGGCTGCCAGCGCCAACAGTGCGCGCGCACCGTGACGTGTCGATTTACGCGGGCTTGTCGGCAGGCGCGCCATCGTCTTCGGAGAGATTCCTTGTAGCCTCGAACAGGTCGAGGACCATCTTCCTCGCCAGCTTGCCGGTTTCCTGTCGCGGCAACGTCGGTACCAGGTACAAAGGCCGCGGCAGGAAGGCAGGATCGATGGTCTCTTTGAGCGCGTCCAGAATAGCAGACGGTTCAAGGCCCGGCGCGACGACGAGGGCGGCGAGCCGCTTGCTGTCCTCGCCCGGCAGGAAGATGACGCCGTCGACGACGCCCGGTATCTGCGCCAGCCGGTGATTGAGGTGAGCCAGTGACCCGCGCTTGCCGGCGATATTGATCATGTCCTGGTCGCGGCCCAGCCAGCGGAACGAAGCGTCCCCGACCAGCTCGATGATGTCATTGAGAACCACGGGTTCGGGGAGGTGGTCGGCGCTGATTCGAACCCTGTTATCGAGAACGTCGAACCGGAACGGCGCGGCGACCTGCCACAACGATTCGCTGGCGGTCGCTCGCGATGCCAGCGAGCCGGCCTCGGTACAGCCGAACACCTCGTTGACCCGGGCCGAGAAGTGCGTCTCGAGTTCGCCCGCGAGCCTTTGCGAGAGCGGCGCCGTGGCGCTCAGGATAAGGTCGATCGTGATCGCGTCGATTCCGGAATTGAGCAGCGACTCGAGGTGAATGGGCGAGGAGACGATGACCCGGGGCTCGGGCAGCCTGGCGAGAGCGTCGGCAATATCCTGCGGAAAAAACGGCGTTTCGCTGCTGACAGCGATATCGGCGATCAGCGGCAGCAGCACCGAGGTCTCGAGGCCCCAGTTGTGCTGCGGCGGCACGGTGGCCAGCATGTAGATGCGCTCGCGCCCGATGCCATAGCACTCCGTGTTGGCGACGGCGCCGTCGCGCAGCATGCGCCAGTACTTCGGATGCGCGGTGGAGTCACCCGTGCTGCCCGACGTGAAAATCATGGCCACGAGCCGGTCGGCCGGGACTTCGGGTACCTCCCTTACCGGCGCCGCTGGCGGCACGGTGGCCTCCTCGAAGACATAGCTGTCGCCGTACTCAGCGGCAATGCCCGCAATCGTTGCCTTCTGCCGGTTCGGCGGCAGCAGCGTGCACTGCCCGGCGGCGATGGCCGCGCAAAACCCGAGCAGGAACTGGTAGCGATTGCCCGCCAGGTTGATGACATAACGGTGATTCGGCAGCGTGGCTGCCAGCGCCTGCACCTGCCCGAGAAACTCGCCGACGCGGACGTCGACGCCATCGACGCAGGCGATGACGTCGTCCAGCCTGCGAGTGGTGAGCGGGTAAGAAGTTTTCAACGGCCGGTAGAACTGGCTTAGGGCGCGTTCTCGGCTACGTAGGCGCTGAGACTGCCGAGCGAACCGAACACTTCCTGGACGTTCGCATCATCGGCTTTGAGCTGCACCGAGTACTTCTGGGAGATGGCGAGCGCGAGCTCGAGGGCATCGATGGAATCCAGTCCCAGGCCCTCGCCGAATAGCGCATCGTCCGGGTCGATGTCCGGGGCGCCAATATCCTCGAGATTCAGCGATTCGACGATGAGCTGCGCAACTTCCTGCTCGAATTCAGACTGGGGCCGCATGGCGTTTCCGTGCCTGTAGAGGTCTTTGTTTCCGTTGATGACGCATGATAATTTGTTGACCGGAATTATCAATACACGCCCAGCGCCGGCCCGGCAATGACGACCAACACGACAGATATCCTGATTATCGGCGGTGGCCCCGCCGGCTCGACTTTCGGCAACCTGGCTGCGCAGCGGGGCTGGCAGGTCACTCTGTTCGAGAAAGAGAAGCATCCGCGTTTCCACATCGGCGAATCGCTGCTGCCGATGACGATGCCGATCATCGATCGACTGGATCTGCGTGAGGAGCTTGAGGCTATCGGCGTGCGCAAGAACGGCGCGGACTTCACGAGTTTTCGCGCGGGCGCGTTCAGCAACAGCTACCCGTTTGCCCGCGCCCTCGGGGACAGCCCTGACCATGCCTTCCAGGTGCGCCGCTCCGAGTTCGATCACATGCTGTTCGAGGGCTGCAGGCGAGCCGGGGTCGATGCCCACGAGGAGATGTCGGTAACGAAGGTCGAGCGGCTCGAATCCGGCAGCCACCGGGTCACCGTGTCCGATGCGGCGGGGCGGGAGTCAACCTGGCTGGCGAAGTTCCTCGTGGATGCCTCGGGCCGGGACACGTTCCTGTCCGGCAAGGAGGGCTGGAAGCATCGCAATCCCAAGCATGCCAGCGCCGCGGTCTTCAGCCATTTCCGGGGCGTCAAGCGCCGCTCCGGGGAGCGCCAGGGCGACATCAGCATCTACTGGTTCGAACACGGCTGGGTGTGGATGATCCCGCTGCGCGATGACATCACGAGCGTCGGGGCGGTTTGTGACCCGGAGTACATCAAGTCGCGCCGCGGCTCCCTGGACGACTTTCTGCTCGAGACCGTCAACCGCATGGTCGGCACCCGTTCGCGCATCCGCGACGCCACGCAGGAGATGCCTGCGCAGGCGACCGGCAATTATTCTTACCTGTCCGACCGCATGATGGGTCCCGGCTTCCTGATGGTTGGGGACGCGTTTGCATTCGTCGATCCCATTTTCTCGAGCGGCGTGCATCTCGCAATGAGCAGCGCCCAGCGGGGAATTGACATGGCCGACGCCTGGCTGGCGGGAGACCAGCGTGCCTATCGTCGGGCCTGTCGCAGCTATGAGAAAGAGACGCAGCTCGGGCTGAACGCGTTCACCTGGTTCATTTATCGCTTCCGTACGCCTGCCATGAACTACCTGTTCAGCAACCCGCGCAACGCGTTCCGCATGGTCGAAGGCGTCATATCGATGCTGGCGGGCGATGTCTTCAGCAACCGGGCTGTGCGGCGCAGGCTGCTGGTTTTCAAGGGCATGTATGCGCTGGTCGCTATGTTGCTGCGCGTCGGCATTCTCGACGAGTCGCAGAGCCCGCGGCCGCGCGCCCGTCCGCAGCGAACCGGAAACGTCGCGAGTGAATAACCCGGCGCCAGTCGCGCGCAGCGACGACCTGCACATCTCGCTGGAGTCCGAACGGCCGTCCGCGACCGCCGACGGCAGCCTGTTGCTCGGGTTTCATTTCGGACCGACGACTCCCGCCGATAACGTGCCGGGACTGGTCAGCATCGGCATCGACCCGATCGACGGCGACGACGTCTACGAGTGCTGGCGGTACCGGGGGAAGGTCAGTTACCGCAACGTCGGCACTGCGCGAATCGCGGAGTGTGACGATTTCGCCGCGATCATCCTGCAGGTTCCGGATGCGCCGCCGACCGAGTTTCGGGCGCTGTCCAAAACCGTTTACCAGGATCTGCTCGCCGCAATGCAGGAAACCGGGCATCGGCAACTGGTGCGCGTCTGGAATTACTTCAGCGACATCAACCTCGGCGAAGGTGACGACGAAAAGTACCGCCAGTTTTCGGTGGGCAGAGCGGAGGCGTTCGATATCGCCGGCATGACCGACGAGGTCGTCCCGGCGGCCACGGGCATCGGCTGTATTCGCAGCGGCAACTTCTCCGTCATCGCGCTGGCGTCGAAGCATGACTTCCGGAAAGTCGAGAATCCGCGCCAGGTCAGCGCATATCGCTACCCGCGACTTTACGGCCCGCGCAGCCCGAAGTTCAGCCGCGCCGGCTGCCTTAGTGTTGGCGACCAGCGTTTGATACTCATCTCCGGCACCGCGGCGATTGTCGGCCATGAATCGGTGCACGCCGATGACGTTCGGCTGCAGTGTGACGAGACGCTCAACAACCTGCAGAGTCTCGGCAAGACGATTAGCGAGCTCGAAGGTCTCGGTGCTGCTGCGACGCTCGATGCGGACAGTATCGTACGAGTCTATGTTCGCGACAAAAGTGACAGGGACGCCATCGAGCAGGCGGTCGGCCAGTTCCTCGGCGGCAGCTTCAGTAACGTGGTCTTCCTCAACGCCGATATCTGCCGGCGAGAGCTGCACGTAGAAATCGACGCAACCCGTCTCGCCGGGCTGCGCTGATGAAAGCCTGGTGGCTGGCCGCGCTCGCGCTGTTCGCGTGCGCCGCGCAGCCGCAGGAGCCGCGTCCCGGACTGCAAATCCTCGTGTATGGCGCAACGGGCAGTATCGGCACGCATATCGTCGACGAGGCGCTGGCCCGGGGCCACCTCGTCACCGCCGTATCCCGCGATCCGACGCGCATTACGAAGCAGCACCCCAACCTTGCCGCCGTGGCCGGCGACCTGCTCGACCCTGAAAGTGTGGGGGCGCTTGTTGCCGGCAAGGACGTGGTGGTTACCTCGGTCCGGGGCGTCATCGGCGAGCGAAAAAGCGGGGAAGATTCACTGCAATACCTCGCCGTCGTGAACGTGACCGAACAGCTGCGCGCACTCGGCGACGGGTCCGGCCGGCTGATCCATGTCGGCGGGGCCGGCTCGCTGGAGGTCGCGGAGGGCAAGCTCTTCGCCGACAGGCTGCCGAAGCTGTTCATGTCCAGGGCGCTGAAGGCCGAGATCGAGGGGCAGGTTCTCGCGCTCGAGTACTTGCGGGACCTCGACGACGTCGCGTGGAGCTATGCCACTCCGCCGAGGACGTTCACGGACGGCCCGCGCACCGGCAACTTCCGGGTGGGCGGCGACCGGTTCATGGAAGATCGTCGCGGCAAGAGCCGCATCTCGCGCGCCGACTTCGCGGTTGCGGTTCTCGATGAGGCCGAACTGGAGAGGCACACCGGCAAGCGCTTCTCGGTCGCTTACTAGCCCATCGCGACTCGGCCCGCCTTTCGTCTATACTCGGCCCGGTTTCTGACAGCGGGATACGAATAATGAAAAACTGGGCTGGCCTCTTACTGATCCTTGTCGCGGCGCCGCTTTGGGCGGAAACCATAACCTACCGTGTTCTGTTTGCCGGCGACGATACCGGGCACCTGATCGTGGACAGGCACGAGAACCGGATTGCAATCGATTTTGATTTCAAACAGAACGGCCGCGGCCCGACCATGGCGGAGGAGCTCACCCTCGATGAGAGCGGTTTGCCCGTGGAATGGACGATCACCGGGACCACGACTTTCGGCAGCACCGTCGACGAATTTTATCGCGTCGAAGACGGCGTCGCTCGCTGGCAGGACGCAACCGGCACCGGTGAGGCCGAGGTCGGGAAAGAGAACCGCTTCTATATCGACCAGGACGGCAGCATTTACTCGGCCGCGCTCCTCGCCCGGGCGCTGCTCGCCGATGCGGACGGCAAGTTGCAGGTCCTGCCTGGCGGCGAAGCCAGCATTGTCGAGCGCGACACGATCGCGGTCGAAGGCCCGGACGGCGCCGTGGACGTCACGGCTTACGAGATTCTGGGCCTTTCCTACAATCCCGCCCTGGTGATCCTGGACCAGGATCGTGAGTTCTTTGCCACGGCGAGCCCGCGTTTCAGCATCGTGCGCGAGGGCTTCGAGGCCGCCGACGAGCGCCTGCGCCAATACGCCGAGAAGTTATCCACGGAGCGCTTCGTCGAGATCCAGGCCGAGGTCGCGCACAACTTCGACGCCCCGGTGCGCATTCGCAACGTGCGCATCTTCGATCCCGTGCGCCTCGAGCTGACGGAACCGAGTGACGTGCTGATCTATGGCAAGCACATCTCGAGCGTGCAGGCGGCCGGCAGCGTGGTGACCGAAGGCGAGGTACTGATCGACGGCGCTGGTGGCACGCTCGTACCGGGTATGTACGAGATGCACGGCCACATCGGGCAGGAAAACGCGCTTCTGAACGTGGCTGCCGGCGTGACGTCCGTGCGTGACACCGGCAACGAAAACGCGGTGCTCGAGGACCTGGTCAACCGCATTAATGACGGCACAATTGCCGGCCCGCGCATCACGCGCTCGTGCTTCATTGAAGGGGAAAGCGAATTCTCGGCGGCAACCGGCGAAACGGTCGCGACGCTGGAAGAGGCGCTCTACCTGGTGCGCTGGTGCGGCGCGCGCGATTTTCACCAGGTCAAGCTGTACAACTCGATGAAACCCGAGTGGGCGGAAACCCTCGTCGCCGAGGCGCACCGGCTGGGTATGCGCGTCGCCGGCCACGTGCCCGCATTCTCGACCGCGAACGCAATGATCGAAGCCGGCTTCGACGAGATTACCCACGCCAACCAGCTCATGCTCGGCTGGGTGCTCGAGGATGGCGAGGATACGCGCACGCTGTTCCGCTTCATTGCGATGAAACGCTTCCCGGCGCTGGATCCGGACGGTGAGGTCGTCCGCTACACGATCAGCCGCATGGTCGAAAACAACGTTGCCCACGACCCGACGATCGCGATTCACGAACACGGCCTGACCGCCGTCAACGGCGAGCCCGCGCCGCTGGCGCGCGCGATTATCGATCACTTGCCGACCAACGAGCAGCGTGGCCTGAAGTCCGAGCTGTTCGGCACCGAGTCGCCCGAGGAGCGGGCCGAGTACGTCGCCGCATTCGAGTTCATCCTCGAGGTGCTGAGCAGGCTGCACCAGGAAGACGTGATGCTGTTACCGGGTACCGATCTGGGCGGCGGGCTTGCCTATCACCGCGAGCTCGAGCTGTTCCAGGAGATTGGCCTGACGCCGGCCGAGGTACTGCGGCGCGCGTCTTACGATATGGCCACCTACCTCGACCAGGTGGAAGACCTCGGCTCGATCGAGAAAGGCAAGTACGCCGACTTCTTCCTGGTGCCCGGGGACCCGACCCGGGACCTGTCCGCCATCAGGCAGATCTCGATGGTGGTGTCCGACGGTGTCGTCTACTTCCCGAGCGAGATTTACCCGTGGTTCGGCATACGTCCCTTCGCGGATGCGCCGGAAGTCACGGTCGCGCAGAACTGACGCAGCCGTTCAGTCACCGGTCCACCCCGGCCCGCGCACGACCCGGCCCGGGGTGGCGCCGGTGTGTTCGCCGTCCTTAATGACGTGCCCGCCGTTCACGAACACGTGCACCATGCCGGTCGAGTACTGGTGCGGGTCGACGAACGTGGCGTGGTCCTGGATGGTCTCGGGGTCGAACACGACCACGTCGGCGAAGTAACCCTCTTTCAGTTCCCCGCGACGGTCGATCCTGAGGTTGCGGCTCGGCAGGGCCGCCAGCTTGCGAATAGCTTCTTCCATCGAGAGCACCTGCTCGTCGCGCACGTACTTGCTCAGCACCCGGGTCAGGCTGCCATAGGCGCGCGGGTGCGTGGCTCTCTCCAGGAACAGGCCTTCGGGCGCCAGTGACGCGGCGTCGGTATTGAAACTGACCCACGGCAATGCGACCGCTTTTCTGACGATGTCCTCGGACTGCGTGAAGTAGACGGTGCCGACCCGGCTGCCGTCCTCGACGATCAGGTCCATCGCCGTGTAGCGCGGGTCGGTACCGCGCATCTCGGCGACCTCGGCGAGGGTCTTGCCGGTCAGCGGTTTCAGCGCATCCGACTTGAAGCCGACCAGCAGGATGTTGTCCGGCGTGCCCGCGCCGACGTACATGTTGTCCCACTCGAGGGTCGGCGTGCTCATCTCCTCTGCGATGCGGCCGCGCAGTTCCTCGTCCTGCATGCGCTCGAGCGACGCCTCGAATCCGCCCTCCTGGACCCAGGGCGGGATGGCCGCATTCAGGCCGGTGCTGCCGGCGGGATAGGTGTAGACATCGGCAAAGATCTCCAGGCCTTCGGCCCTGGCTTCCTCGACCATGGCGACGGCCTTGTCGAACAACGGCCAGTTGGACTGCCCCGACGACTTGATGTGGTAAATCTCCGCCCGGATGCCGGCCTCGCGGGCGATGGTGATGAGCTCCTCGACCGCGGCCAGCATGTTGGCGCCCTCGTCGCGCAGGTGGGAGGCGTACATGCCGTCATACTCGGCGGCCACCTCGGACAGGGCGATCAGTTCATCGGTGTCGGCGAAGCTTCCGGGCGGGTAGATCAGGGACGACGCGACACCCATGGCGCCGTCCTCCATCGCCTGGCGGACGAGCTCGCGCATCTGGTCCAGTTCTTCGGCTGTGGCCTCGCGGTCCTCGTAGCCGATCACGTACTTGCGCGGCGTGGCGGCGCCGATGAAAGACGCGACGTTCGGCGAGATGCCGCGCCGTTCGAGAAACTGGAGGTACTCGTCGAGGGTCGTCCATTCCACGTCATAGCGAATATCGGATTGCCGCTGGACCATCTCGAACTTCATCGCGTCATTGAGAGGGCCCATCGACGACCCTTCGCCCATGACTTCCAGGGTGATGCCCTGGCGGATGTCACTCTGGGATCGGCCGTCGTGAATCAGCGATTCGTTGGCCCACGACATCATGTTGACGAAGCCGGGCGCCACGGCCAGCCCTTCGGCGTCGATCTCGAGGGTGGCCGACGCCTTGCCGATATCGCCCAGCGCGGCAATCTTGTCGCCGGTGAACGCCACGTCGCCAACAAACGGCGGCTCGCCGCTGCCGTCGTAGATCGTCCCGTCGCGCAGGATCACATCGTAAGACGCCGGTGGCGGAGAGCATGCGGCGATGCAGCCGAGGACGAGGCCGAGGGCCAGCAAGTAAGAGCGCCTGTGTTTGTACATGGTGTTCTCCTAGAAAGTCAGCGTAAACGTCGCGCCGCCGCCGTCGCTCTCGGCGAGCCGCACGAAGCCGCCGTGAGCCGTCATGACCTGGCGGGCGAGCGCGAGGCCCACGCCTGAACCTTCCTTCTTGGTCGTGAAGAAGGGCACGAAAATTTTTCTTGCGATGTCGTCCGGGATGCCCGGCCCGTTGTCGACGACCTCGATCACGACGTTGCCGCGCCGGTTGAGGCGCCCGCGCAGCTCGATGTGCGCGTCGTCGATGCCCCGGGTTGCCTGGAACGCGTTGCGCAGCAGGTTCATGACCACGGGCTCGAGCAGGTCGCGATCGGCGTAAACGTCGAGTTCGGCCGGATCGACCTGGACGCTCAGGATCTCATCGCAACCGGGCCACTCCGCCTCGGCAAGCAGGCGCACGGACTCGAAAAGGTCGCCCACGTGGACGCGCTTTTTCTCGGGCGGCGCCAGGCGCGTGATCTGGCGATAGCTGTTGACGAACTGCATCAGGCTGTCGGAACGCCGCGCGACCGTATGCACGGCATCCTGCAGGTCGTCGAGGTCCTCGCTGAGCGCCGGGTTGTCTCCGGCTTTGCGAACGACATCGTCGACCACTTCAGAGGCGGTGGCTGCCAGCGAGGTGACTGGCGTAATCGAATTCATGATCTCGTGCGTGAGGACGCGAACGAGATCCTGCCAGGCCTCGGCCTGGGTGATGTTGAGTTCGCTCTGGATGTCCTGCAACGACAGCAGGCGGCTGCTCTCGCCCGCAACGATGTTTTCGGATGTGGCCAGCGTGAGCTTGTAATCGATGCCCTCGACCTCGAAGGTCACGAGCTCGCGCTGCCCGGGCACCGCCTCGGCGACCGCGTCATGGAAGCTCTTGCCGAACTGGCGCAGGTCGGCGAGTTGCGTGACATGCGCCGCGCCGAAGAGACGCCGGGCGGCGTTGTTCTGCAGCGTAATAGAGCGGTCGCCGTGCAGCGTCATGAGTGGAATCGGGATGTGGTCGATCAGTGCACGCAGCCGGCGCAGGTCGGTCTCGAGGCTGGAGCGCTGTTCGTACATGCGGTTGAGGATGTCGGTAAACGCCGCGGCCAGCTCGCCGAATCCCGTGCCGAGATCCTCGTAGCCGAAACGCTGCGAGTAGTCCGCATGCCGCGCCGCGTCCAGGAAGCGCGCGACCTCGCGATTGGTGCGGCTGATGAACCACCAGAGTTCGCCGGCCATGATGGCGACCATGCCGAGCGCGAGCAGGGTGGCGCTGTGCAAGCCCGGTTGCATCATCAGCCACAATGCCGCCGCGATCGCGACCGCCAGTACGACGAGGCGTACGGCGAGTCGCATTGAGAATCGCCTATAGACCATGCTTTTCCATGCGCCGGTACAGCGATGCGCGGGTCAGTCCGAGTTCCTTCGCGGCATGCGAGATATTGAAGCCGTGTTTGACCAGCGCGCGGTGGATCGTCTCCTTCTCCATCTGGTCGAGGTTCATCACGGTAGGAATAGCCGTGGTCGTCGCAGCCGGCGTCGTCCCGGTCTCGATAAGTTGCAGGTCGCCCGGCTCGATCACCGCGTCCGACGTCAGGATGATTGCGCGCTCAATGGCGTGACGCAGCGCGCGGACGTTGCCGGGCCAGTCGTAGTCGACAAGCGCCTGCTCGGCCTGGGGCGAGAACGTCTTCGTCTCCTGGCCGTACTTGCGCGAGTAGATGGCCGCGTAGTGGCGCGCGATCGGCAGGATGTCGTCGCGGCGCTCGCGCAGCGCTGGCACCGTAATCTCGACCGTGTTGAGCCGGAACAACAGGTCCTGCCGGAAGCGGGACTCGTCGCGCAGCTGCTCGATCGGCGCGTTGGTCGCGGCCACGATGCGCACGTCGACGTCCTGCGACCGGTCGGCGCCGACCGGCGTTACCTTGCGTTGCTCGAGCGCGCTAAGCAGCTTGGCCTGCAGGTGCAGCGGCAGGTTGCCGATCTCGTCGAGGAACAGCGTGCCGCCGTTCGCGGCCTGGAAGCGGCCCGGACGATCGTCGGTGGCGCCCGTAAACGCGCCCTTGCGGTGCCCGAACAACTCCGACTCGAACAGCGACTCGGTAATCGACCCCATGTCGATGGCGAGGAACACGTTCGCGGCGCGCGCCGACTGGCGGTGCAGCGCGCGCGCAATCAGTTCCTTGCCCGTACCGTTCTCGCCGAGGACCAGCACGTTTGCGTCAGTCGGCGCCGCGCGCTCGACAAGGGACAGCACCTCCGCCATGGCGCGCGACTCGTAGATGATCGGGCGATCGCTCGGCGCGGCGGCCTCGACAAGTACGCGGTTGGCGTCGCGCAGCGATTCGCTTTCTACACGGCTGCGATGTAACTCGACGGCAGCGGACAGCGTGGCGACCACTTTCTCGTTCTGCCAGGGCTTCGCCACGAAGTCGGTTGCCCCGCGCTTCATGGCGTCGACGGCCGTGTCGACATTGCCGTGCGCCGTAATCATCACGACGACCATCCTCGGATCGATCTGCAGGATGCGCTCGAGCCATTCGAGTCCCTGCATTCCGGATGATTCGCCGGGCCCGAAGTTCATGTCGAGCAGGACCGCGTCGAACTCGTGCTCCGCCATCAGCTCGGGAATCTCCTCCGGGCGGCGGCAGGTCACGATCTCGCCGAAGCGCCGCCGCAGCAGCAGGCGGGCGGCGGTCAGGATGTCGTCATCGTCGTCGACGACCAGGATGTTGGCGGTGTCGGTCACAGCGGGCCTCGAAACTGTCCGGAATCGTACACCCAATGTCCGTTTCCGAACAGTATTCGATGCCAAGGAGCTACCGTGATCCATAGAATCAATGACTTATGACTTGGCACGGGTATTGCTCTATACAGGGTAAGGAGGACGCCGTGAGCAAAATCAGCCAACTCGCAGAAAACCGCAGCAGCCAGGGGGTCAACATTTCGGGCCAGGGGATGGATCGCGTCGTCGCAAAAAAGACGCCGTGGGGCCGCAAGGCCGCTTACGGGCTTGGCGCGATCCTCGCGGCGCTGTTCGTATACTGGCTCGTGGACACGCTTCTCGGCGGTCGCAGCCTCAGCGTCAATTCGCAGCGTGTCATGGTGTCGGAAGTCACTGTCGGCACGTTCGAGGACTTCATCCCGTTGCGCGGCCGACTCGTGCCGAGCAGCACGGTCTTCCTGGACGCCATCGAAGGCGGGCGCGTCGAGGAGGTGCTCATCGAAGACGGCGCGATTGTTGCGGCGGGTGACCCGATCGCGCGGTTGTCCAATACCAACCTGCAGCTCGAGGTGCTGGGTCGTGAGGCCGCAGTTACCGAGCAGCTCAACAACATGCGTACCATCGAACTGCAGCTCGAACAGAATCGCCTCTCGCACAAGCGCAATCTCGTCGAGATCGACTACCAGATCATTCGTCTGAACCGCAGCATAGAGCGGCAGCGTGAGCTGGCCGAGCAGAATCTCGTGTCGCAGTCCACGGTCGACGAGCTGCGGGACGAGCTCGACTACTACGTCAACCGTCGCGAGGTGACGCTCGAGAGCCAGGCGACAGACGCACGCCTGCAGGAGCAGCAGCTCGCGCAGCTGCGTGCTGCGGGCGAACAGCTCGAGACGAGCCTGGCATTCGCGCGCAAGAACCTCGATGACCTGAATGTACGCGCGCCGGTAGAAGGCAAGCTGTCCGGCTTCAACATCGAGATCGGTCAGTCCATCGAGCGCGGCGGTCGCCTGGGCCAGATAGACGACCCCGACGGCTACAAGCTCAACGTGCAGATCGACGAGTTCTACCTCGGCCGCGTCGATCTCGGCCAGGTCGCCATGGCGGACCATGGCCGCGACGAGTACGAACTGCGCATCGCCAAGATCTATCCGCAGGTCAACAACGGGCAGTTCGAGGTCGACATGGTCTTCGACCGGGAGCCGGAAGGCATGCGCCGTGGCCAAACGCTGCAGCTCAGGCTGACGCTCGGCGACAACGCCGACGCTATCCTGATCCCGAACGGCTCGTTCTACCAGGAGACCGGGGGCAGCTGGATCTTCGTCGTCTCGCCTGACGGCAGCGAGGCCGTGAAGCGCAACGTGCGCCTGGGCCGCCGCAACACCGATTTTATTGAAGTACTCGACGGGCTGGAGCCCGGCGAGCGAGTTATCACGTCGCCGTACACGAGCTACGTCGACATGGACCGTTTAACGCTTGACTAGAGCTGGGGGTACCAGAGCAATGCTGAAGCTACACAACCTGATGAAAGTTTATCGCACCGACGAAGTCGAGACTGTCGCTCTCAACGGCGTTAACGTCGAGATCGACCAGGGCGACTTCGTTGCCGTCATGGGCCCGTCCGGCTGCGGCAAGTCCACGCTGCTGAACATCGTCGGCCTGCTCGACAACCCGACCGACGGTGACTACTTCTTCTTCGACGAGAACGTCGCGAAGTACTCCGAGGCGCAGCGCGCCGTGATCCGCAAGAAAAACATCGGCTTCATCTTCCAGAGCTTCAACCTGATCGACGAGCTCAACGTGGCCGAGAACATCGAGCTGGCGCTGCTGTACCACGACATGCCGGCCAAGGAGCGCAAGCGCCGCGTCGCCGAGGTCATGGACCGCATGGGCATCGCGCATCGCGCCAGGCACATGCCGGGGCAGCTATCCGGTGGTCAGCAGCAGCGCGTCGCCGTCGCGAGGGCCGTCGTCGGTGACCAGCCGCTGATCCTGGCTGACGAGCCGACCGGCAACCTCGACTCGGCGCACGGCCAGGAGGTTATGGAGATGCTGCGCACGCTGAATACCGAGGGCACGACGATCGTCATGGTGACGCACTCTCCGGCGCACGCCGACTACGCGCGGCGGACGGTCAACCTGTTCGACGGCCATGTCGTCACGGACGCACAGCGCGCCGCATAGGCAACGAATTCAGGGTGGAACAGCCATGTTTTGGAACAACGTAACCATCGCGCTGCGCAACCTGCGCAAGAACAAGGTATTCGCGGCAATCAACATCCTCGGGCTCGCGCTCGGCATGACCATCTACGTCCTCGCCGGGCTCATCGCGAAGTACGAGGACACGCACGACGCGTTTTTCGCGAACAGTCATCGCACCTACACGCTCGGCGTCAACGCGGCGCCCGGGCTCAACGTCGGTATCGACAAGATGAACGTCGTGCAATCCGCGCTCGGACCGATCGTGGCCGGCGAGCTAACCGACGTCGATGCCGTGGCGCGGACGATTAGGAATGAGTATCTCGTTTCCCGGGGCGACAGCAGCTTCTACGAGGCCGTTAACTTCGCCGACCCGGAGCTGCTCGAGATCTTCGACTTCAACTACATCGCCGGTGACGCCAAGGTGCTGGACGTACCGACCAACCTGCTGATCACGGAGTCGCAGGCCATCAAGTATTTCGGGAATACGAACGTGCTCGGCGAAGTGATCACGTTTGATAACGAATACGACTTCACGATCGGCGCCGTGATTGAGGACATCCCGCTCAACTCGCACTTCGTGTCCTCAATGATCATTGACGGTACCACCGGCCTTTTCGCGCCCATGCAGGCTTTCGTCACACTGACGGAAGAGCCGCTGGAGGGTAACTGGAACAACCTGTCGATGGGCAACATGACCTATGTGATGCTGCCCGAGACGCTCGACGGCGCCTGGCTCCAGACACAAATCGACAGCATCTTTGAGCGCCTCGTAGACGACGAGGTCAAGGAGGTCGTCGCGAGCTTCTACGTCGATCCGCTGACGCACGCCAACGCGGCGATCTGGGACGCGATCGGGATGCCCGTGATCACCGTCATCCAGTTGCTCGGCTTCCTCGTGCTCGTCATCGCCTGTGTCAACTACACGAATCTTGCTACGGCGCAGTCATTGGGCCGCAGCCGCGAAGTCGGCATGCGCAAGACGATGGGTGCGGGCCAGATGCAGCTGCTGACGCAGTTCCTCGTCGAAAGTCTCGTCATCGCCACGATCGCAATGGTGATCGCGATCGCCGCCATCGAGGTGCTGATACCCCTCATGAACAATGCGACCAACAAGGCCATGACGATCGACTACCTGCGCACGTTGCCCTGGCTGGTGGCGACGACCGCGCTCGTTGGTCTGCTGGCAGGCCTGTACCCCGCCTGGTTGATCACGCGCGCTGCGCCGATCGACGCGCTGCGCGATATCGCGCGCAAGGGCAAGAAGGGTTCGGCGATGCGCTCGGTGATGATCGGTATCCAGTTCGGAATCTCAGCGTTCATGCTCGCGCTGGTCGCGATCGTTTTCATCCAGAATGAACGCGTCAAGGAGTCCAGCTACATTTTCCCGCGCTCCGAGATTTACAACCTGGCCAGGCTCAACGTAGAGGATATCCGCGACCGCCTCGATACCTTGCAGTACGAACTGGAAGCGCTTCCCAACGTCGACAGCGTCGCATTCTCCTCGCAGGTGCCCTACGAGCAGAGCAATTCGCAACGCGACTACTCGACGACGCCAGGTGATGAGGCGGGCGAGTTCCGGGTCAATTCGATGCGTGTGACGCCGGAGTTTTTCGGCACCTACGACATACCATTGCTGGCGGGCCGCAACATCGATAAGGACATCGCCGGCGACGTGTTCGATTTTGAAACGTCAGAGACTCTTAACGTCATCGTCAACGAGCTGACGCTTGCGCGCATGGGCATCGACAATCCGCAGGACGCGATCAACCAGCGCCTGTTTCGCAACGTCGGTGACGACGAGGATGCGGGCCCGCTGCGCGAACTGATCATCGTGGGCGTGGTGCCGACGCAAAACATCCTCGGTCTCTTCAACGAGGAGAAGCCGTGGATTTTCGCCTACTCGCCGAATGCGATGCGAATCGCTTCAATCCGGATCACGGGCGGCAGTATGCTGAGCACGATCGAGGAGATCGAGAGCGTTTGGAAGCGCGTAATTCCCGATTACCCAGTGCAGGGCCGCTTCCTCGATGAAACGTTCGACGACGTCTACAACGTGCTCAAGTACATGAACATGGCGCTCGGCGGCTTCGCGTTCGTCGCGCTGTCGCTGGCGATGATCGGACTGTTCGGCCTGGCCGCGTTCATGGCCGCGCAGCGCACCAAGGAGATCGGCGTGCGCAAGGTGCTGGGCGCGAGCTCGGCGCAGATTGCCAGGCTGCTCGTATGGCAGTTCTCCAAGCCGGTCATGTGGGCGCTGGCGGTCGCACTGCCGGCCGCGTATGTGGCCTCGAAGGGTTACCTGGACTTCTTTGCCGATCGCATCGAATCGCCGATCGTGATCCTGGCGGTCTCGGGAGCGATAGCCGTCATGTTGGCATGGGGCACCGTGGCCGGGCACGCGATTCGCATCGCGCGCGCCAACCCGGTACTGGCGCTACGCTACGAGTAGGAGCGCCCCGCGGGCGCGATCGCGGCCATGGGCCGCTCCTACTATTCGGGGTCGGCTCCGACGCTGTAGCGGAAGCCGATCCCGAAGACCCATACGTCATAGTCGTAAGGGTCGGCGCCCATCGTCAGCACGTTCGAAATCGTGTCGACAGCGACATCTTGCAGGCCCCAGTCCTCGGCTTCGAAGCGCTCCCAGCGCGCGCTGGCGTTGATGGTCAGCTTCTGGGAGACGTTGTAGTCCAGCCGGAAGCGCAACGAGTCCATCGTCGACTCGAGTTCGGGCAGCGGTTCGGCCGCCACGGACTGACCGTCAAACAGGATCTCGGTCTCGCCTTCGGCGCGCGTGTAGTCGAAGGTCAGGTCGACCTTCTCACCCGCACCCCGGATCGTGAAGCCGCCGCCGTAGTGGAAGAAGTCGTCGTCATGCGTTGCTTCCCACTCGGGTCCGGCAAACGACTCGCTGCCGACCTGCAGGGACTCGATCGCCTCGCTGCCGGCATTGAGGTATAGCGACGACCGCTCGCTGACCGCCCAGTTGAAGTCGACCGTGAAACGATCTTCCGTGCCTTCGAGCAGGCCGAGGTCCGACTTCGAGTAGTCGTCGTCGGTCCACAGGTAGGTCATGCCGATCGAAATGGGCGTATCGATCAGTGATGCCGACAAGCCGACTTCGGCGAACTCACGGTAGCGATGCGCGAGGTTGTACTTGCGCATCAGCGGGTTCTGGTTGAAGAGCAACCCGACGTCGGTGTCGTACTTGTTGATGGAGCGCGTCGAGGTACCGCCCTTGAACGTCGCCTCGAGATAGGGCGTCGGTCGCCAGCGCAGCTTGCCCCAGCCCGTGTCCTCGTCCTGGCTCGCCACTTCCTGGAAGTCGCGATCGATCTCTGTGCGGACATAGGCCGCCGAGACCGTGAGCGTGTCCAGCAGCCGGTAGTTGCCGGTGAGATTCAGGCGCGCCCGGTCGAACGAGTAGGGCACGTTCGGCTCGATGTCTCCGGACGTCAGCGCGTCGGTAATGACCCGCGTCCACGTCTCGGCCGGCGTGCTGTTGTCGCGTTCGTCGTAGCGGTACGACGCGCGGACGTTGAGCTTGGGCAACGGCCGAGCCGTTATCTTCAGCGCGTAGTTCGTCGTGTCGACCTCACCGTCGATGTCGGATACGTTGATCGGCGCCGTAACGATTAGCGGGTTGATCGTGTACGGCAGCAAGCTGGCCGTCTGTTCGCCCTGGCCGATGGCGGCCGAGAAACCAACGACCGTGTTCCACGCCGATGCCGCCCGGTAAGCACCCGAGATCGAGAACTGCTGGAAGTCGTTATCGGGTTCGAGCGCCAGCCGTCCCTGGTCCGCGCCGGGGAATGGCGTAAAGGCGTTGTCCCAGGTTAGCGACTCGAGCTCGTTGCGGTAGAACGAGCCGTAGTAAGCCAGCTTCAAATCGAAGGATTCGTTCGAATAGGCCACAGCGGCGTCGAAACGATCCGTGTAGTCGTCAATCGGGCGCGGCAGGTATGCGCCCTGCGAGAAGAAGGAGCCGGGCATGATGCCGGTGCCGTCGCGTTCCTGGCGCTCGTAATCGACCAGCAACCGCACATTCCTCGTCGCCAGGTAGTTCATACCCAGGTCGAGGACCGTGCGGTCCGTCTCGATCTCGTGAACGGCGAGCGCATCCGCCAGGCCGGGCATCGTGCCCGTTGTGGCGCCCGGCACCCAGCCGGCCGGCAGGTTCAGGACCTCACCGCTGCCGCTGTAAGGAGTCTCGGTGTCGCCGAACCGCCGGTAGGGCAGTTCGCGGTAACCGAGTTCGACGCCGAAGCGTCCGGGTTTGCCGGCGCCCATTTCGAAGAACCGCGCATCTGTGCCGAGTTCCTCGGCGTACCAGGTCACCTCGGAGCTCTCCCCGAGATAACGGCCTTCGCCGTTGAGTATCGCCTCGGTGCCTTCCTCGCCCAGCCCGGTGCCGTTGCCGAAGCGGAACGCGTCGTCCGTGATCTGGGCCGCGCCGGCCTCGTACTCCGCCCGGTAGCCCTCGTCGAACGGGCAGTATTCGCAATTCCAGTCGCTGGTGTCGACCTGCGCCATTGCCGCCGCCGGCGCCAGCAGGACTGTCGTGATTACATATCTGAAGTTCGTGTTCCGCCTCATCGCATCAACCTCGATCCTGACGGATGGTTGGAGCCATGCACCTGGCTGTGGCAATTCATGCAGTTCTGGCCGAGCATCAGCCCTGACGCCATGCCGGAGGGCAGGCCGTCGCTATCGGCCGGCACGCTCGGGTGCCCCTCCTGCGAGTGACAGCTCTGGCAGAGCATCGGCGCGCGCATCGTGAGCATGCCGGGATAGTTCGAGCCGTGCGGGTCGTGGCAGTTGCCGCAGTCCTCCGCGGCCGGGGCGTGCTCCCACAGGTAGGGGCCGCGCTTCTCGGCGTGGCAGTCGAAGCAGGTCTGGTTCAGCGTCTGTTGTGCGAACGCCCACTCGCTGCTGTCGCCGTGCGGGCTATGGCATCCGGCGCAGTCCATCTTGCCCTGGCGAATCGGGTGCGAAAATGCCTTTAGCACCTGGGTGCGTTGCTGCTGGTGGCAGTCGAAGCAGACTTCCGGCTGCGTCGCCGTCCTGAGCACCGGGTCAGTGGCAGCGTGACTCGAGTGGCAGTCGGCGCAGGCGACCTCGTTCATGTCGTGGTCGTTGCCGTGCCAGCCGCGTCCGACGTCGGCCGTGTGGCAGTCGATGCACGCCGCATTCTGGTCGGCGACCGGTGTCGCCGAGCCCGGCCCGAAATTGATCGAGATCTGTGGGCGCTCCTGGCCGCGCCGGACACGCCCCGAGTGATCCCCGCCGGGACCGTGACAGGACTCGCATTGCAACTGGCCGTGGCCGAAGGGGCCGTTCGGGTTGCTCGGCACGGCGTGCGCGCCGCGGAACAGCGCCAGTGTCACTTCGTCATCGTGACAGGAGAGACAGGTGTCTGCGCCCTCGCGGCTGTAGTTGGCTTCCTGGCCGCCGGCGGTGCCGGCAGCCAGGGTCGTCAGCATCGCAATTGCGATGAATTGTATGAGCAGCCTCATGGCAGCAACCTACCTCTTGTCAGTTCAGCGGGAAGTTGCGTACGCCATGAACCTCCTCGACGTCGGCCGAGCGGCCTTCGCCATGGCAGAGCTCGCAGGTTTCGACTCCCGAGGAGATCAGCGAACTGTCAGCCGCTTTGCCGGCATTAAAGTCGCCGCCGTTCTGGATCATGTGATTACGAGCCAGGTCGGAGACGTGGCAGCCGGAGCAGGCGGCCGTGTTCGGCGAGACGACAACGTCGTCGATCGGCGTCGGGTCCGCGCCAACGCTGACCGTCGTGCCGAGAACTTCACTCGGGTCGACCGGGAAGTACGTGGGGCTCTGCCCGCGGCCGAGGTCTTCCCTGCGGATGTGGCAGCCTTCGCAGTTGTTGAGCCTGCCCGGGTACGCGAAGTCGTAGGTATGCACCGAGTTGCGGAAGCCGCAGACCTCGTAGATCTCACCAGTCGCGCCACCGGCATGGATCGCGTGGACCATGACCTTCATGTCGATCGTGACATCGTCTGTGCCGAGGACATTGACGCAGTCGACCGGCGGATCCTCCGGATCAGCCACCGGTACGCGCTGCCTGGCATCCGTCGCATTCGGGTTGTGGCAGGTCGCGCAGACCGCGGGCTCGTCGGTGCGGTTGTTGCCGTGCAGTACGAGCTCCTGGTGGCAGTTGTTGCAGTTCGCGATATCGACGACTTCCCGGCGCGAATCTGCGTCGCCGCCGTCGATGCCAACGTACTCGATCACGTTACGCACCGGGATGCGCTCGACACTGCCGTCGATCGTTTCGGCCGGGTGGCCGTCGATCGTGACCGCCGCCGTGCCGGTCGCATCAGCGGGCAGCGGATCGGTTGTCGTGACGCTGAACCAGCCCGGGCTGCCGGCAACAGGCGTTGCGCCCGGGTTACCGAAGCACGCCAGCGCGTTCAGGCCGGCAGACATCGGCTGCGCCGGGTTGGAGCCACTGTTGGTATTGGTGTAATCGTCAGTGTTCCAGGCGATACCGATCTGGAGCCGGCTTGCGCCGCCGGCGCAGGTCGTCCATTCAGGATCGTTCAGGATGTCGTAGTACGAACCGTCATTCGGGTTCGTGACCGAGAATTCGACCGTCGGGTTCGAGCCTACCGTCATGTCGAGGACGTTCTCGATGTTGTACTGGTAGTTCTGGCTCGAGATCTGGACGGGCAACTCGTGCACGACCTCGACGCGCAGGCTGCCGCCGTCGACCGAGGATTCAGGTCCGTGGCAGATGACGCACGAGTCGTCGTTGTTGATGCCGCCAACGTGGTCGCCCGCATCCCAGTCGATGTCGTCGTGGCAGGAACCGCACGCGACCTTGTTCGGAACTTCGCGCCAGTTACTGGCCTGCGGCGTGTTCGCATCGGACTCTTCGTGACAGGTGGTGCAGTTGCGAACATCCTGCGGGAAGACCACGTCGGAGTAATCGTGCAGGCTACCGCCGAAGCCGAAGATGAAGTAACCGTTAGTCAGGTTCTCGCCGTAGTGAATCTTGTGAATCATGGGCGTCATGTCGACGGTGCCGCCCCAGGCCTCGCTGACCGTGTCGCCGTCAATAGAGTACGGGTTGTGGCAGGTGACGCAGTAGTCGATATCGGTGCGCGGTCCGCCGTGGAAGTTGATGATGTCGTGGCAGGCAAAGCAGGTGTCGTTGTCGACGATGCGCCGCTCGAACAGCGGGTCGCCGCCAGCCGGCACGAAGTCGTAAATGCCGTTACCGGAGATCGGGGCCTGGCCGCGAATCTCGATGCCGATGCGGTGGGTCTTGGTCTCGTCATAGACCGGGCCCGCCGGGTAGTCGGTGAGCGACAGCTCGAAGGTGTACTGGTAGGTGCCGTCGTTGTTGTCCACCCAGGTTCCGGCAGTTGCCGTTTCCGTGGTCGCCTGGGCATCCGTTATGCCCGCGCTGTCGCGCGTCACGTAGGACTGCCACTCGCTCGAACCGCCGCCGCTGCCCGGGGTCAGCTGCGCAATCGTGAAGCGGATCTGGCCTGCAGGCAGTCCGTACAGCCCTACCTGGTCGTCATTGGCCAGGGTCAGCTCGACAACCGGGGCGCCGCCGCCGGCCGGAACCGTCACGCTGGCCACGCCGATGTTGATCAGCTCGGCCGAATCAACGGGCAGGCCGGTGCCGCCGGACGGCCCCTGCGGACCCGTCGGGCCGGTCGGGCCGGCCGGTCCGGCGTCGCCGTTCTTGCCGTCGTCGCCGCTGCAGGCGGCGAGAGAGACACCGAGTACTGCAATGGCCGCAAAGCGGGCCCAGAAGCTCTTAGGAATCAACATGTTATTTCACCCTGGTTAATTTGAGCGGCAGCAATAACTTAGCTGTCATTCTTTTCTTGCTGATTACGAAGTCTAGTTAGATGGGGTCTAACCCTATATCGGGGCCTACCGTGCGGGGCTTCGTACATCTACTTATAGAGATTTGGGGCAAAAAAAGGCCGGGAGATCGCTCTCCCGGCC
>JASJCH010000006.1 GCA_030066075.1 Woeseiaceae bacterium | reverse complement strand
CACGGCGCTGCGTAGTACCGGGACTGTGTCGTCCACAAAGACGGTGGTCTCCGGGTCGAAGCCCTCCTCCTCTCGCAACGCGTGCCAGAATGCTTGCTTCTCCTTGGCGTGCCCGTACGTGTGCGAGCTGTGGATGCCGTCGAAGAATTCAGCGAAGCCGAGGGTGTCGTTCTTGAGTCGCAGCGTGTCCGGGTGCGAGTTCGTGACCAGCAGCACCTCGATGTCGCTCTCGCACACGGTCTCGAGGAACGCCTGGGCGCCGGGCAGGTACTCGATGCGATGGTGCACTTCGTGGTGCAGCTCCAGCACGTCGAAACCCAGGCGCTCACTCCAGTGGTCGAGGCAATACCATTCGAGATCGCCCTGGATCGACAGGTACTTGGCGAACAGCCGATCGCGCGCGACCCGGTACTCGAGCCCCTTGTGCTCGGCATAGCGACCCACCACCAGCTCTTTCCAGACGTAGGTATCGAAGGCGAGATCGAGAATCGTCCCGTCCATATCGAGCATCAGCGTCCGGCACCGGGAAACAGCGGTTTTGGGATCGAATGTCACTGTTTTATACTTCGCGGCCCCATTCGCGACGGGACAACGGAATGAACCTCAAAGAAATGATCAACCCGATCGTCGACCTGGCAACCTCGGCCGGGCATGCGATCCTCGAAGTCTACGCTACCGACTTTGACGTTCAAGAGAAAGGTGACGAGTCGCCGCTGACGCAGGCCGACCTCGCATCGCACCGCTGCATCGTGGCGGGGTTGCGGTCGCTGACGCCCGATATCCCGATTATCTCTGAGGAGGAAGGCCTCCCGGAGTTTGCCGAGCGCAGCCAGTGGCCGCGCTACTGGCTGATCGACCCGCTCGACGGCACGAAAGAGTTCGTGAACCGCAACGGCGAGTTCACGGTGAACATCGCATTCATCGACAATGGGCGGCCGCTGCTCGGCGTGGTGCACGTGCCCGTGCACGAGAAGACCTACATCGGCTGCGAGGGCCACGGTTCGGAACTGCGCACGGCCGACGGCACAACGGCCATTCGGGTCAGCGCGGCAAGCCGCAGCCCGGTGCGCATCGTGGGCAGCCGCTCCCACCGTGGCTCCAGTCTCGACGCGTTCCTCGCCAGGGTGGGAGAAACGGACATGGTGCCCATGGGCAGCTCGCTCAAGTTCTGCGTGGTCGCAGAAGGCGGCGCCGATATCTACCCGCGCCTCGGCCCGACCTCTGAGTGGGACACCGCCGCGGCCCAGGCCGTCGTCGAACAGGCCGGCGGCAAGGTGCTCGAGCTGGACGGTAAGCCTTTGTCTTATAACCAGAAAGAAGACATCCTGAACCCCTACTTCGTGGTCATCGGCGCGACCGATCGCGACTGGCTGGCGTTGCTCGCTGACGGCGAGTAGCATGGTTGAGAATGACGGACAAGGTCGACACAGAGGCTTTCAAGAATCTCGAGCGTTTGCGAGAGCTGCGAGTCAGCCATCGTGATCTCGACTACCTGATCGACCGCCTGCAACACGACCCGATGGTCGACCAGTTGCGCATCCGTCGGCTCAAGAAGCGCAAGCTGTTGATCAAGGACATGATCACCGCGCTCGAGAGCGAGCTGATTCCCGACCTTGATGCGTAGGAGCGCCCCGTGGGCGCGATCGCGGCCATGGGCGGCTCCTACGATTTAGGGCCGATGTGCGTATCGCCGCGCTGCCGCGCGAGATCAACCTGCCTGGCCCTCTCTTCGAGACGCTCCGCGCGTTCCTCGTCCAGTTCCCCGACGCACTTCGGGCACGAGACGCCTTCCTTGTAATCCGGTGACGCCAGGTCTTCCGTGCTGAGCGGCCGGCGGCAGGCATGGCACTGCACGTATCCCCCCTCCGCAAGGTCGCGATCGACCGCCACGCGGGTATCGAAGACGAAGCACTCCCCGTCCCAGCGATTGGCGTCCGCGGGCATGTCCTCGAGGTACTTCAGGATGCCGCCCTGCAGGTGGTAGACCTCGTCGAACCCCAACTCCAGCATCAGGGCGGTGGCCTTTTCGCAGCGGATACCGCCAGTGCAAAACATGGCCAGCGGCCGGTCCTTTGCCGTCTCGGCGAGTTTCTCCGCAAATTTCGGGAACTCGCGAAAACTGTCGGTTTCCGGATCGACGGCGTTCGGGAACGTGCCGACCTCGTATTCGTAATGATTGCGCGTGTCGATGACCAGCACGTCGGGATCTGCAATCAGGCGGTTCCAGTCCTCGCCAGAAACGTAAGTGCCGGTTTTGCGGTGCGGCAGTATGTCCGGGCGACCGAGCGTGACGATTTCTTTCTTGAGGCGCACGCGCATGCGCCGGAAAGGCGGCTCCGAGACCTCGTTCCAGCGCGCCTCGACAGGCTCGCCGAGTTCGAGTCGATTCTCTATCCACGAGAACAGCGCGCGGATGGCCTTTTCGTCACCCGTGACCGAACCGTTGAACCCCTCAGGCGCGACGAGGATCGTGCCCAGCAGCTTCTGCTCCGCGCACCGTGCCTGCAGTTCCTCACGAAACGTGGCCGCTTCTTCGAGGTCCAGGAAGCGGTAGAACGACGCGACCTTCATTCGTCCACCTGGTCCTCGGGCACGGTCAGCGACAGGATGCTATGACGAACCTGCTCGCCGAGCACGAGCCGGGCGTCGGTCCCGATGCCGAGGATGTCCTCGTCGAACTCCAGCAGCCCGTCCTCGTTCCGCCGCAGCACCTCCTGGTCCTGCAACTTGCGAATGAAATCGTGGAACAGCGTTTTGTTGAAGAAATCCGGCGAATGCAATCCGTAGATCATCGACAGCCGTTCGGCACTGAGCTCGCACATGCGCTCGAGCCGCGCCCGCGTCAACGTGCCGGGCCCATGCTGCACAAGCATGGCGATGACGAGGTAGAAACGCTGCAACATCGGCACCATGGCCTGTCCCAGCATCAGTAGCTGGTAAGCCTTCGCGGACCCGGCGCGCGGGCGCTCGAGGGTCTTGCGACGCTTGTGGCGGACGAGCAGCTCCTGCTCGACCAGCGCGTTCACGGCCTCCTTCGTGATCGCGTCGATCTCTTCCTCGGACCACTTGAGGCACAGCTCCTTGCGCATGAACGGGTAGATCAGGCGCACCAGCCGCTGCAATTCGGCAAGCGGCAGTTCGCGCCCCTGGATGAAGCAGCACGCCACCGAGGCGGGCACGGCCAGCAAATGCAGGATGTTGTTGCGGAAATAGGTGAGCAGGACCGCTGTCGGCTCGCTCATGTGAATAACGTCGCCCATTGGGTGCGAGGTGCGGCTGATGGCTTGCAGCTCCTCGCCGTGCGCGATGATCTCGTCCGGGCTCCAGTCGGGAATCGTCACCGAGTCCGAGTACTCGAACTGCCGCAGCAGGTCGAGACTCAGCTGCAGCTGCGCGCGCAGTTCCGCGGCGCCGATCTTCTGTTTCGGTGTCGCGAGCAGGACGTAGGCCAACAGGCTGATCGGCGTGACCGCGGCGGCCGCGTTGATTCCGCCCATGATCTCGTCCCCCAACGTAGCGACGACGTCGTTGAGCCACGTCGGCCGTTCGCCATTGCCGCTCGGCAACTTGCGCCAGTCAGGCTGGATCCCGTCGAGCACGCTATCGAGTTCTATCGGTTCGCCAATGTTGACGTAGACCCTGCCGAAGTTCTCGCGCAGCGACTTGACGGAGCGGATAAGCCCCAGCAGCGATTCCTTTTCCTTCTTCGCACCGCTGAGCTCGCTCAGGAACGCGCCGCCCTCGATGAGCTTCTCGTAGCCAAAGTACACGGGCACGAAAACGATCGGCCGTCGCGGGTTCTGGATATACGAGCCGACGGTCATCGCCAGCATGCCGCCCTTGGGCGACAGCAGGCGTCCCGTGCGGCTGCGCCCGCCCTCCACGAAATACTCGATCGTGTAGCCGCGCGTGAGTAGCTGATTGAGGTAGGCGTCGAACACGGCCGCATAGAGCCGATTGCCGCGAAAACTGCGTCGCAGGAAGAAGGCGCCGCCGCGCCGCAGTATCGGCCCGACAACCGGCATATTGAGGTTGATGCCCGCGGCGATGTGGGGCAGCTGGACACTCTGTTCGTAGCAGATGTAGCTGAGCAGCAGGTAGTCGAAGTGGCTGCGGTGACACGGCACGTAGACGACCACTTTCTCCTTGGCCACTTCGCGCAGCCGCTCCGTATGGCCCAGTTCGATGCCGTCGTAAATCTGGTTCCAGAGCCGGCGCAGGATGCGCACGGCGATACGAATAGTCGGCCAGGAAATATCGGCGGCAATCTCCATGACGTACTTCTGCGCCTTGCGTTCGGCAGCGGCAAGCTTCTTCGGATCATCGCCGGCCTCCGACTCGATCGCGCGCCTGACATTCGGCGATAACGCCACGAGTCTCGCGAGCCTGCGGCGGTTTGACAGGTCCGGACCAACGGTTGCCGTGCGCCGCTTGCGAAAATGCACCCGCAGGATGCGTGACACCTTGCGAAACGCGATGTCGGCCGTGAGTTTTTCCTGGATGATCGAGTTCAGCGGCAGCGCGTGGCTGAACCACATGAGGGTGTTGCGGCCGTGCAATAGCGTGGCGAAGAACTTGCGGGTACGGCCCGCAACGTCCCAGTTCTCGGAGAAGAACAGCTTGAACGTGGAATCCTCGCGGTCGGGCGAACGTCCCCAGTAGATCGCGACGGGAATGAGCTGCAGGTCTTCCGAGCTGCCTTCCCCCGCGTCCACCAGGCTGCGCAGCCGCCGCGACCCGCCGGTCGCAGGTCGGCGAAACAGGAATCCCTTGCGCGGCCGCAGGACGACGAGACGCTTGGAGAAGCGCTTGCCGCAGAATTCGAAGGACTCGCGTGGGGACGGCAGCCCATGCTTTGCGCAGGCCCGCTCCAGCGCCAGCACGTCGGCGAGCCCGCCCGTCTCGAGGACATAACAGATTTCCCCTTCGCCGTCGGCGTAAAGCTCGGGCGGGGACTCCGGCTGCACGGTCGGCCGCGCCCAGAGCGAGAATATCTTCCCGGCCAGCCAGTACAGTGGCTGGAAAATGAACCGGGCGATGTCCATCAGCCAGATCATGGTGTTATCCGCGGCCGGAGCCGCTCGCTCAGGTCAGCCCGTCAGTCGTTGACGGCTTCTTCGATGTCTTCCCTGACCTCTTCGGCATGCTCCTTGAGGACTTCGCCAACTTCTTCGGCCTTGTCAAGGGCATCGTGATAGGCCTCACCGAGCTCATCCTTGCTCTCCTCGACGGCCTCACCCACCGCGTCGGCAACGTCGCCCATTTCTTCCGCGACGTCCTCCATTTCGTCGGCAATGCGGTCCATCTTCGAGTCCTCCGACTCGCCACTACAGCCAGCAAGTACTAACGCGATCAGCACGAGCAGAAACCTCATGACACTCCTCCCGGGACTTCTTATTGAGGCTTTATCTTTTCAATAAATCGCTGCAAAAGATAGTTGATATCGTCAATGTTTTCGGTAAGCCGGTGCCCGCCGTCGAGCAGGTGTAACTCGGCGCTGCACGCCTGCGCGAAACGAATGCTGTTCTCGACGGGAACGATGTCGTCGTGCCAGCCGTGCACAATGGCGATCGGCATATCGGGCGGCGTCGGGGTAAGGTGCTCGTAGCCCGGCATGTAATAAGCGGGGGCAAGCACGAACAAGCCCGCGGCCCCGACTGTCGCGGCGGCGGCTGTCGCAACATGCCCGCCCATGCTGGAGCCGACGAGTACCAGCGCATCGTCAATGCCGCGACATTCCGCAACCAGCTTGTCGACTCGCTCGGTCGGGTCGGCGATGCCCTGGTAGTCGATGCTGTCGGCCGCACAGCCCATCTCGCGGGCCAGCTCCGCCATCGCCCGGATCTTGGTGCCCCAGGGTCCACTCTCCTGGCCATGAGAAAAGACAACCGTCGTCATATCAGTATCCCTTCGCCCGAGTCACACAGCTCCTCGAGGTGCCGCGCCAGCAACCAGAGCCGGTCCTGGCCCCAGGTCGTGAAGTCGCCCAGCCGTAGCGTGGGCACACCCCAGCTTCCGGCATCGAACATCGCGGCGCGGTTTTCCTCGACCTTGTCACGCCAGCTGTCGTCGTCCATGGCGGCCAGCACCTCGGGCCAGAACAGCCCGCAGCGGCCCGTGACCTTGCGCATACCGGCATCCGTCGCGACGTCGATTGCACGTGCCCAGATTGCCTCTCCCGCGTGCAGCAGGAAATCGCGTTCGCGTTTCTCCTGCTGGGCGTAAAAGAACACGGCGAGGCAACGTTCCACGCCCGCACCCACGGGATCGGCGAACCGCCCGTACGGTATATCGAGACGCCGCGCCTCGCGGGCCGTGTCCTTTGCGATGTAGGCGAGCTTCGCCCGCGGCACCTGCATGCCGCGCATCACCATGGGCAATACCGGTCGCACGATGAGTTGCAGACCGAAAGCGTCTGCGACAGCGAAGACCCGCGACAGCGCGAGGTAGGAATAAGGGCTACGGAACGAGTAGAACAACTCCAGCGGCGGCAAGTCTGCCGCCGCGCCCGGTGGACGGACCGGCAGCGACAGCTGGGTAGCCTGGCGAATGGATGCAAGCCCCGGTGTGGATGCCTCTGCGCGCCGCGCCCCGAGCTCGTCAAGCCGCTCCACGAGGTACGGCAGGCGGTCGACGCCCCAGTACCACTCACCCGCGTAGTGCAAGGTCGCCGAGTTGTAGTGGCCGAGCTCGACCAGGCGCCGCTGGTTGGCTGCAAGCAGCGCATCGCCATCACCGCTCGCACCATCGATGCGCCGTTCCACGCCGGCCGTGTCACCGCGCCAGTAAGCCGTGATCGCGCCGAGCAGTTCGGCATCGAGCCCATCCGGGTCGCTCACCGCCGCGAGGCTGTCGATCAGCGCCCGCCGGTGCTCGACGGGCGGCGCGGCGCCTTTGTCGAGGAACGGGATGCCGAGTTCGGCGGCAACCCGGGCGCAGTCGTCATCGGCATAAAGCGCCAGTAACTCGGGCTGCGGCCTGAACGCCTCGTCGCCGCAGGACTGTGTGAGGTGGAAACGGAGCTCGATGTCATAGCCTGCAGCCAGCTCCGGCAGGTAGTGCGCGAGCAGGTAGGACCAGGGGTCGTCGAGCTCGAGGAACACTTCGACCACGTGGGCGCCGCCGCCGAGTTTGCGCCGCGCCTCGGCCATCGAACGCCGGGCGTTCTGCGTGCGCTCACTGACCAGCAGGGTGATCAGCCTGGAGCGCAATTTGTTACGAATACTCAATCGTCATCCCACGCCGGTGACGGTTTCCACAGCAGCTCGTCCAGGTCAGGCTGCCACCGATACTGCTGCATGTCGACCCGCCCCGCGATAACGGCGACGTCTTCCTCGAGCAGCCGACTGCGCTGCTCCCGGTAACCGCGGCTACCCTTGGCGAAGGCAATCCTGCCCGAGGCCTGCAGAACGCGGTGCCAGGGGACATCGTGGCCATCGGGCAGGTTGCGCAGCGCATACCCGACCTGGCGCGCGCCGCGCGGGATGCCGGCGATGTCCGCAATCTGCCCATAGCTTGCGACACTGCCTTGCGGGACGTCCCGGATCGTCGCCCAGATGCGCTGCATACGAGCCATACGATCCATGTCAGCTCAGCCCCAGCCGCGCCTGGATTTCGCGCTTGGCGTCTGCCAGCACGCTGTCGCGATCGAGGCTGTCCAGTATTTGCTTGACGACGTGCTTCGGCCCGCCCTCGCCCCACGACTTGCCCTGGCCGAGGTACTCGGCGGCGACTTGCCCGACTACGTAGGTGCTGTAGTAAGCAATTGCTCCCTGGGCGCCGGCTGTCACGATCGTCGACAACCCTGCCGTGCCCACCTTGAGCGCGCTCGAAACGAAGTGCAGCGCCCAGACCGTGCCCATCAGCGCGGCGGCCTCTACGACGATCACCTTGACGAGCGAGCCCGCCTCCTGCTTGCTGAGCGGCAGGTCGTAGACCCGCGACAGGTGCACGACCATGCCCACATCGACAAAGGCGGCCGCAAACAGGTCGGCAATCGGTACTGGGTTGAACGCGACCGCAATGCCCTTGCCGACGCAGTAGGTGCGGACAAGCTTCTCGCCAATCTCGCGCCGGGCCGCGAGAATGCGCCGCCCGACCTGGTCCGACAGATCGGCCGCGAACAGGCTGGCATTCAGTGCGGCCAGCGTCTTGCCTTCGGCCTCGAGTATCTCCCAGAGCCGGAGCCGCAGCGCATCCACGTCCGGCTCGCGGGGCCGCGTCTGCTCGCGCTCGTTGCCAGCAGCGTCGACGTCAACCACCACCTGCGGCCGCGGCTGTCCGGCGGCCGCGATGACGTGGGCCGCATCGACCAGGCCGGCCGTCTTGTCGCGAATCGACCCGAGAAGGGCGGCGCACTCGTCGGCAGTGAACAGGTCGCGCTTATTGAGCACGACCAGTACGGGTCGCCCCTGCGCCAGCAACGTGCGCAGCGACTGCAGCTCGGTGTCCGTGATGTCGCCGTCGAGCACGAACATGACGAGGTCGGACCGCCCGGCCACCTCTTTCGCCATGGCCTCGCGATCCTCGCCGCCGGCCTCGTCGAGGCCCGGCGTGTCGATCAGAAACACGCCCCCGGCGCGCACTTCGCTCCACGGTTGCATGGCCGAGCGGCGGGTCTCGCCGTGCAATGGACTGACCGAAAACACGGCTTCGCCAATCAGCGCGTTGAGCAATGACGACTTGCCCGTGCTCACGCGACCGAAAGCGGCGAGATGCAGGTGACCGTTCTCGAGCTTGTCGAGCATGGCCTCGACGGAGTCGTAGTCGTGCGCCAGCGACTCGCGAACGCCTTCCGGTAGCCGCTTGTCAGTGACGAGCTCCCGCAGGCTCTCACGCGCGAGCTCGAGGTGCCCGGATCCGTCGTCGGGACCGGGCTCAGCTCGCGTCGCTGTTTTTTTCTTCCAGGGCCATCCTGGCAACGCGGCGAACGCCCGCTTCAATATGCTCACTGATGCCTTCCTCGAATTCCCTGGCCGCTTCATCGGGCAGGAGTTTGCCGTGCTTCGACAGGGTCTGGACCAGGCTGCGTCCGAGCGCGTCGAAAATCAGGCCGTACGCCACGGCATGCACGAGACCGCCAGCTACCGTTCCCACGCCCGGGAACGCCTTCAAGCCGTTGCCGGCTACCGCCAGCGACAGCGGCAACGCGCGCCCCACCCGGCTCTGGCTCAGGTTCAGGAATTCCTCGATGTCGAGGTCGCGCGGCGCCGCGTCGTAGAGCCGACACAGTTCCTGCGTCATCGCCGTGCCAATGTAACCCTGGATGAGCACATCGGTGCCGGGACTGACCGCCGCCAGCGCTCCCACGACCGCCTTGCGCGTCGAGCTGCGGATAACCTGCTCCGCGCGCTGCGCCCGGTACTGCTCTTCGGCTTCGGCGAGCTTGTCTGTGGCGAGGCGAAACACGGCCCGATCGCGCCGCCGGTCGATTTCGTCCGGGTCTTCGAGCAGGCGATTGATGGCCACGACGAGCACCCCGATATCCGCCGGCCGCTGCCGCCGGACCGTCGTCTCGTTGCCGTCGCTCGCGCGTTCGAGGACGTCGACCTCGCCACCGGCCGATACCGCGACGACTCGGTCGCGCTCGATCTCACCGCCAGCCGAGTCAAGATGTTCCAGCAGACGTTGCAGCAGCGCCGCCTGGTCGTCGAGGCTGTAGCGGTCGGCCTTGTTCATCACGATAACAACCGGCTTGCCCAACGCTGACAGGTCCGCGACCGCGATCGATTCCTGCCGACTCAGGTCGCCATCGCAGACGAACAGCACCACGTGCGCACGCCGGGCCTCGCGTATCGCGATTTCGCCGAGGCCTGCTTCATGCCCGCCAGTGCCTGGCACGTCGGTGAGCAGGATTTCGTGGCCGCCTGCGTCGCGCCAGCGGTAGTGCCGGATGTCGGTCGTGGAACCACCCAGCACATCGACGCTGACATCCGCGGCAGGCACCAGCGCCTTGATCAGTGAGCTTTTGCCAGTGCTGATCTCGCCGAAAAAACACAGGTGAATATTGCCGGCCGCCTGGCGCGTGGCGAGTTCCTGCAACTCGGCCTGCGCCTCGGCAACGTCGACGCCGGCCTGTTCTGCTTCCGCCAGGCGCTCGCGGATGTCGGCTGCCGATAGTGGCCGGGCTTCAGACTTGCGGGAACCGGGAATGCTGCGCCTGATGACGAGCCGCCAGATGAGCCACACCGCCACGAGGACGAGGGCCACCATGACCGCGACATAACCGTAGAGCAGCGCGCGCGGCCCTTCGAGCAGCCGGTCCCAGACGTTGAGCGCCGACTCGGTGACGAACAGCAGGGCCGCAATCGCAACCACGAACAGCAGGCCGATGACCGCGGCGATGCCAATCCGAATAACTCGATCGAGCTTCATGACTGGTCAGCTTGCCACATTCGGCCGTGGCCGGCATGGCCCTCACCTTCATGCCTCGCTTCGCTGCGGGTGACTTCCGGTGAGGGCCATCCCGCCCACGGCCGAAACATCACAGTTGAGCGGTCACCCAGTCGTCGATCTTGGCTTCGAGCATGGACAAAGGCATCGGCCCGTCCATCAGGATTTGCGTGTGGAATTCCTTGACGTCGAACTTGTCGCCCAGGCGCTCCTCCGCGTTGTTGCGGATCTCGCGAATCTTCAGTTGGCCGATCTTGTACGCCAGCGCCTGTCCCGGAATGGCCATGAAGCGCTCGGCTTCGGACACGGCGCGCGCTTCCTTGACGGGCGAATTGGCATACATGTAGTCCAGCACGTCCTGGCGCGTCCACTCTTTGGCGTGCAGGCCAGTGTCCACGACGAGCCGAATCGATCGCCACAACTCGGCGTTCAAAGCGCCGAAGTACTGGTAGGGATCGGTGTAAATGCCAATCTCCTTGCCGAGTGACTCGGCATACAGGCCCCAGCCTTCTGTGTACGCGGTGTAGCCACCGAAACGCCGGAACCCGGGCAGGTCTTCATTCTCCACTTGCAGCGAGCGCTGGAAATGATGGCCGGGAATCGCCTCGTGCAGGAACAGCGACTCCATGCCCCAGATCGGCCGCGCCTTGATGTCATACGCGTTGGCATAAAAGACACCCGGGCGGCTGCCGTCCGGCGTGCCTGTGCGATAGCTGCCGCCGGACGCCGACGCTTCGCGGAACGGCTCCACGCGACGCACCTCGAAGTCTGCCTTCGGGAAGACGTTGAACAGCTCCTTGGCCAGTTCCGATACGTGATCGGACATGTCCCGGTAACCCTGGATCAGCTGCTCGGGTTCGTCGAAGTAGAACTGGTCGTCGTTGTTCATGAAGTCGAAGAACTCTTTGAGATCGCCTTCGAAACCGACCTCCTCCATGACGCCGTGCATTTCTTCGTGGATGCGCGCGACTTCATCGAGACCGATCTGGTGTATCTCCTCCGGCGTCAGGTCGGTCGTCGTGATACGCCTGACGTTAAAGGCATACCATTCCGGCCCGTCCGGCAGCGCGTACAGGCCTACGGTCTCGCGCGCTGCCCCCATGTACTCGTCGCCGACGAAGTTGGCGACGCGCTGGTACACCGGAATGATCTTGTTCTCGATGGCGTCTCTGAAGGCTGCCGTCAATCGCTCGCGATCTGCGTCACTGAAGTCGTCGGGCATGTTCTCGACTGGCGCCCAGAAGCCGCTTTCTTCGGCGCTGTCGACGACCTGCGACTGGATCTGCGGCAGCGACTTGGCCATCAGGATGCGCGGCTGCACGACGCCCTCCTGCATGCCCTCTTTCATGTTCGTTATGGCCTGGTCGGCATAGACGACGAAGTCGTCGACGCGCGACAGCCAGTCGTCATAGTGCTTGACGGTCTCGAAAGGATGTACGCTCGTGCCACTGCCCAGCTGCACGAAGAAATTGAACGGCGAGTAGAACTGGTTGATGGGCTGCAGGTGGCCCGGGAATCGCTCGCCCTCGAGAGACTGTTCCCTGTTCAGTCGAAACATGTCGTAGCTGAGCTTGTCCTGTCGCGATAGCTGCTCCCGGTCGATCTCGAGGAGGCGGGCGAGAAACTCCTTGTCCATCTGCCGACTCGCCTCGCGATACTCGGGGCTGAGCGAGTTCGCATAGCGGTCGTTAAAACGGTAATCGCCGATCGACGACGCCCGCACCGGGTTCATTTCGAGGCCACGCTCGAAGAACTCGTCGAACAACGTGTTCAGCATCTCGGCAGGATCAGCGGCGGCCGCCCGGGGCTCGGGTGCGGGTTCGACAGCGGGTGGCTCCTTGCCGCAGGCAGCAATAAGCAGCGTCGCTGCCAGGGCGGCAGCAGTCATGAATTTCATTGGATATACCCCCAGGGACCTGAGAATATCAGACCATGAAACCCAGATCGCGTTGCACGAAATTGCCGATATGCGGAGCCACGATGTCCAGATCGACATCGGGGACACCGAACCACGCCGCGAGAGTAGCAGCGAACTGGTCGGCCGACGTCGTCGGTATCATGCGGCCGCCGCCAACGTCGTCGGGGCCGTCGATTTGCAGCAGCGGGTAGGTGCCGTAGAAATCCCGGCCCACGACACTGTCACCCACGACAAGCTGGTTGCCGCCCCAGGCGTGGTCCGTGCCGTCGCCGTTGGACGTCAGCGTGCGGCCGAAATCCGACTGCGTGAACGTGGTGACGGCATCGGCGACACTGAGTTCGACCGTCGCGTCGTAGAACGCGCTGATCGCCTCCGAAATTCCACCGAGCAGGCCCGGCTGATTCTGCTCCTGGTCGTCGTGCGAATCGAAACCGCCGGCCGCAACAAAGAAAATCTGCCGCTGCATTTGCAGCTGGTCACGGCTGCCAATGAGCCTGGCCACGGTCTCGAGCTGGCGACCGAGCGGCGAGTTCGGGAACACGGTGTTGAGCACCGGCGCAGTCTCGATGGCGGCGGATACCGAATCCGCAGCCGCGATGGCGCGCTGCTGGATATCAGCGAACGCGCGCTCGTAGATGGAGCCGTATTGCGCCTCGACAATCCGCAGGAACGCCTGCTTCTGGTCGTAAGAAATATCGTTGGGGTCGTTGGAAAAGCCGGTGAACGGCAGCGGCCCCGTCTGGCCCATCACGTAGGCGATCGTCTCGTCCGCCGACTGCCACAAGCTGGTACCGAACAGCGAGGCGTTGGTCGCCATCTCCTGCGTGGCTACGCTGGTCCTGATCAGGTCGGCAATGCGACCGGCCCAGCCGGTCTTGCTGGTGCCAGCGCCTTTCAGTGAGTGCCACTGGTCCTGCTGGTCATTGTGCGAGAACAGCTGCGACGGCAGCACTACGGACTTGTTGAAAAACTGGGCGCGCGTCGTCGGCTCGACCAGCGGCCCGACGTTGGCAACGACAGCGGCCTTGCCGGTCTCGAACAGGCTCTGCATGCCCGGCATGCTCGGATGGAAGCCGAAAGGGTTGGTTCCCGGCGACTGCGACAGCGGGTTGATCGGCAGCAGGTCCTGCTGGGCGATTGCGAGGTTCTGTCGTGATTCCGCGTAGACGTTGTACTCGGCCGTCGTGTTGGGTACGACCATGTTGTACGAGTCGTTGCCGCCGAACATGAAGACACAGACCAGCGCCTTGTAGTCGGGGAAGGGCGCGGTCGTGCCCACGCCCTGCGACCACGCGAGGCCGGGAGTGGCGGCAAAGGTCGCTGCCGCCGCCGCGGCGCCACTCGTTCTCAGAAAATCTCGTCGATTGATCTTGGTCATGGTGGTCACCGCTGGTAAGCGTATTCGGGTGAAGTCGAAATGAAATAAATGGCTTCCGCAGCCCGCAGCGCCGGTTCGGAATCGGGAATCAGCGCCAGCATGCCGGCAGTCTCGTTGCGCAAGGTGGCGCTAATCTGTCCACCCAGCAGTTTCGCGGCCACCATGTTGATCAGCGCGTCGACGTCGCTGGCAACCGTCATCTCTTCGGAGAAGTCGATATAGACATCATCCGGCTGCAGGTCCGGCACCGTCTGGTTGAGGCCGAAGGCCTGGAAGAACATGTAGTTCGTCACGTAAGTGTTGAGGTATTCGGTCGCGATCTCCAGTTCCGGCGCGACATAGCCGCTGTCGCGAATCTCACCGGGCGGCGCGTAGAAAGGGCTGTAGAAATTGAACACCGACGGCGACTGCAGCGGGCCCTGCCCGAACACGATGTACGCGAATCCCAACGGGTAGCGGCCGCTCTGCGACGTTGCATCGTAGGCCCGGAATAACTGGGTCAGCCGCAGCAGCGGCTCCTTGATCTTGCCGGACGCTTCGCCAACGGTGGACCGCGCCTCGGGGTCCAGCAGGATCGCTTTCACGACGGCGCCGAGATCGCCACGCTCACCCAGCCCGTTGTCATTGAACACCCGCGCGACTCTCTCGACATACTGCGGCGACGGATTGCTCGTGGTCAGCCGTTCGATCAGGCGCATGGCCATAAACGGTCCGACGTTCGGGTGATTGAAGACGTTGTCGAGCGCCATGGCCAGGTCCTGGTCGCCCGTCTGGCCGGCGGGGACCGTAAAGCCGTTCAGCAGCGTCTTGGCCCCGGTGTCGTGAAACGGCTGGTAGAGCTGCATGGGAACAACCTGGTTCAGCAGCGTCGGGAAAGCCATCCGAAAATCGGCGAAGCCGGCGTAATTCCAGCCCGTGTAAACGTGCGCGAATCCCTCGATCACCGCCTGGTCGTAGGTCGGGATCGGCTGCCCCTGGCCGTCCGTCCGGACGGTGCCGTCGATATTCAGCTCGACGAGGCCGATTGAGAACAGCTGCATGAGTTCGCGCGCGTAGTTCTCGTCCGGACGAATGTTGTTCGCGGGGTCGGGCTTCTCATTTCCGAGCATGCTCAGGTAGACACCCATCGCCGGGTGCAGCGTGACCTCTTCGATGAGGTCGCGGTAGTTACCAAAAGCGTTGCGCGCCAGCATGTCGTGATAACTCGCGAGCCCGTAGGGGTAGTTGTTGAGCACGCCGAGCTGCGAGACCACCATGATTTGCGAGAGCGCGAAGGCAACGCGCTGGCGCAGCTGGTCGTTCTCGTGCAGCGCATTGCGGAACCAGATGTCGACGCGGTCATTCTGCAGTTCGCCGATGAACTGCGGCAACGGCAACGACTGCACATGGGGCAATTGCAGCGATACCGGGAGAGCGAGCTGTTCGTCGATCCAGGCTTCGTACCTCAGGTTGATAAGGCGCTGCGCCTCCGCCTCGGTGGCGCCAAACGTCGCCTGGTTCAGGAACTGGAACGCTTCGGCCGAGGTGATGGGCGGCGGTGGCGGCGGTGGCGGCTGGCCGCCGCCTCCACCATCGGAGCCGCTGCTGCAGCCGGCGGCGCCGAGCATCAGCGACGCCAGCAATGAAATCAGTCTTGTCTGCATACCGTTCCCTTCCCTTCCTGCACGGCCCCGGGCTATTGCCGCAGAGACTCGAGGTAGGCGACCTGTTCGGCCGTCAGCAGGTTCTTAAGCTGAATCAGCATCGCAACCTGCAGTTTCTTAACCTCATTCTCAGCGCGTAACGCCGCGTCGACGTACTCGAGCACCTGCTCCTGGTTGATCGGTGTCCTGTCCAGCTCGGCGAGGATATTCTGGTAAGCCTCGCGCACGTCCCATTCGTGTTCCGCGACGTTCGCCTGGACGTCCACCACCGCCCGTTTTATCTCCGTAAACTGTTGTTTACTAAGCTCTAATTCAGCCTGATTCTCGAGAATAACATTGGGCGCAAAGAGCTTTCCTTTAAACACGTCATCTTTTGGCTCTTTCGCATCCGCCGCCGCCACCCCGAGGCACGTGCAGGCCAGCAAAATCAGTAATCCGTTCTTCATAACAACGCTCCTTCTGCCGGCTCCGTTGACTCGAAGAGCACGGGCAAGTCCTGGTATATGTCAAATTCCCGGCTGGGCAACAGCGCATCGGACGGTGCTTCCCAGTAGGTTGAATCCATCAGATCGGCAACCTCGACGTAGCGCTCTTGCTCGGGCGCGCCGCTGTTCAGGAGCACGATCACGGCGGCGGCGATTGCGGCAGCAGCCGTGCCTAAGCCGTACTTGTAACGCCCCGCGCGCCGGCGCTGCTCGGCCGCCGTCCACGCGGTCTCGAAAGTCGGCGTCCGACTCGGTTTCGGCCAGGCTTCGCGTACCCTCGTCTGCAGTGTTTCGTCTGGGTGCTGCATCATTAGTCCTCTTGCCAGTCGCTGAGCCGCTCGCGCAGCGCTTTCTTGGCGCGATCGTAGTGAACGCGGCCGGTTCCCGTCGTGACCCCCATAACGGCCGACGCCTGTTCAATGGTGAGATCGCGACAAAATACGAGTTCGATCACGTCGCGCTGCCTTGCGGGTAGTGCCCGGACTGCCCGCCATACGCCGTCGTCGGTCGCAGGCTCGCGGCTGTCTACCGTGTCGCCTCGCACATCCTGCTCGTACGTCTTCACGAGACGCAGGCGCGAGGCCAGGCGCCGGAAGCGGCTGCGCGCGAGGTTCTGCACGACCGAGAACACGAACGTTTTCAGCGTTGAGCGGTTGTCGAAACGCGCTTTGCCGGTCAGCAGTTCGACGTATGACTGTTGCACGAGATCCTCCGCGGCCGCATGGTCAAAATCACATCGGGAGAGGGCCCAGCCGTACACATCGGCATGCAGCGCTTCCAGCGCCGAGCGTGATACGTGCGGGTTGTTTTCCAGGGCATCACTGTCTCTCATACCGCCTCCCTGAAGATTGGTGGCATGAGGTTGATGCTCATATGACAGGCTATGGATGCATTGGGAGTGCTGTTATCAGGCGCAATCTTCCATAACCGGGGCGAAGGCGGTCGCCGCGATCCTGCAACCCGCAGCGTCCTGGTGCAGCGTGAACGTCACCGGCCCGCTGCAGCCCGGCGGCTGGAAGCCGACGACGACGGCAAGGCCGCGATCGCCGACATCGCACTGCACGAAGTAGCGTCGGCTGGACAACATACCGAGGCTGGCCAGCGCGGCCAGGTACGCTTCCACCTGTGCGCGGACCCGGCGCTTGACCCGCGCGCGGTCCGTTTCGAATACCGCCCAGCGCGTCGCAAGATCGATACCCGTCACCACGCGCAGGCACAGGCGGCGTGCGGGCAGGCTGCTGAACGGGCGCTGTGTTTCTCCACCGCCGCCCAGCGTCACCGACGGCAGCAAGCGTGCGCGCCCCGCCGTGCCGCTGACGATCGGATTGAGACCCTCCCGGATCAGCGTCGGCACATCCTCGGGCTCCACTTCGGATGCGACGACCAGGTCGCGCGATAACGCGAGCCCCGCATCGGGGTCATCCGCCCGCGAGTCCGCGCCGCGATCGTGCTTGCTCAGGCGGCCCGCGATCGCGCCCCCGATGCCGCGTGCGATGCCATCGCCATCGCGGCTCAGCATGCGCGGAAAGTAAGTCATCGCGTTGGGGCTGCCGAGGCCGAGTTCACGCACGCCGGAGATCGCCTCGGCGGACGTCGCCCAGTCCGACAGCGGATCCACGATCAGCATTGCGCCGCGTTCGCGGCAGAACAGTTCCGCCGCGAGCAGCGCGGCGGGGCCGAGATTGCGGTTCTTGCCGGGCGTCGGCAGGTAGAGCAGGTCCAGGCGACTGAGCGGCTCGAGCGCGAAAATCCCGGTGCCCTCCCGGCGCGACCCGACGAGGTCGTAGTCCGTCAACTCCTGGCCGTCGAGGCCCTCCTGAACTTCCTCGACGTAGCCCGGCTTCGAGACTGCAACCGATGTGCGTGTCGGATCGGGCCGATGGTTCGGATACGGGTGTTCGACCCGCGCCAGGGACGATGCCAAAAGGCTGTCGCCGATGAAGGCGTCGTCGTCTTCGCGATAGCTTGCTCGACGGTAGGTTTCCTGGTCGATGACGTGCCCGGTTGCCGGATCGAGGCGCTGCAACGTCAGGTTGAAGCTGTGCTCGTCGGCGTCGTCGATGCCGTCGTAGTCGACCGCGGCGCGAATGCGTTCCGTCGAGCCCGGTTCGACGGCGCGCAGGACCAGCGCCGATCCGCTGGCGGGCAGGCACAGCATCGCACCACGCGCATTGTTGGCCACGCGCACCACGTAGAGTTGCCGGCCGCCATTGTCGAAGAACTGGCGTACTGCGGGACCGAGACTCGAATGCGACCAGGAATCCCCGAACCGGCGACGGAATTCGCCGAAGTTCGTGACCAGCACGGGTTCATTGAGGGGACCGCGAAGCGCACGGCCGACAAAAGCGGCCGTGGTTTCCGGCAGCACATCGATGGATTCACCCATCAGTGCCATTTCGGTGACCGTGATGCCACGGTCAACTGCATCCGACACGCATGTCTCCGATACAGTTAGTCAGAGGTGGTGCCGATTCTAATGTGAATTTCGCTAGTATGCGAACAATGAGCGATTACCTCGCCGACGCCTGCCCCGCACTTGCACGCCGTCTGCCCAGGACCCGGCTGGCCGACCTGCCTACGCCGGTAGAAATTCGTTCATTGCAGATTGGCGGCGACGAACACCAGCTTGCGATCAAGCGTGACGACCTGACCGGCGAGCTATACGGCGGCAACAAGGTCCGCAAACTCGAGTACCTGTTGGCCAAAGCGCAGTCGCGCGGCGCGCGGCGCATTGCGACGTTTGGCACCGTGGGCTCAAACCATGCGCTGGCGATGGCTCTCTATGCTCACGAGCTCGGCTACGAATGCACCTGCTTCCTGTCGCACCAGGCAGTCACACCAACGATTGCACGGACCCTGCGTCTGCACCTCGCCAACGGCACAGAGATCATCCGCTATGGCGGCGGCCGCGCCAGCCGCATCGCAACCCTGCGCAAGCACCTTTGGCGCCGCCGCGCGTTCCTGATACCACCCGGCGGTTCGAGCTGGCTGGGCGCCGTCGGCTTCGTGGCCGCCGGGCTCGAGCTGGCGGCGCAGGTCGACGCCGGCGATATCGCGTTGCCCGATCGCATCTATGTGGCGAACGGCACGATGGGCACGGCCGTGGGGCTCGCGCTCGGCCTCGCGCTCGCCGGCGCTTCATCGGAGTTGCACGCCGTCCAGGTGACGGAGGATTTCGTGTCGAGCCCGAGGGCCATGCAACGCCTGCTCGAAAAAACAGCATCGATGCTTAATCGCCTCGACCCGACCATCCCGGACAACCTCGCCGCGCGGGCGCGCTATGTGTTTCGCACGGGTTACCTCGGTGACGGCTACGCGAAGTCGAACGCGGCAACCGACGCTGCTGTCGCACTGGCGCTCGAGCAGCTCGACTTGCCCCTGGAAACGACCTATACCGGCAAAGCGATGGCGGCGCTGATCGACGATCTGAAAAACGGCCCGGGAAACGTGCTGTTCTGGAATACCTATAACTCCAGGCAGCTGTCCGACCCGGCTCTGGACGCGGCGGCGGAAGCCGTGCTGCCCAAAGCCTTCCAGCTCTACCTGGAGTGATAGACCCGATTGCCATTCTCTATAGGATCAAGTCGTGCCGCTTGAGGTCGAAATCACCAGCAATCGCTTTCGAGCGCCGCGATTTCTCCCGGCAGTTTTTCACGGATCGAATTCATGAGCACGCGGACCTTGTAAGGCAGGTAGTGCCTGGAGCTGTAGATGCCATTAACCGTGCGACGAAAGGCGTATTGGCCGTCGAAAAGGCGAACGAGCTCGCCACTTTGAAGGGAGTCGGCCGCGAGGATCATCGGCAATCTCGCCACGCCGGTCCCCTGGACCGCCAGCGCGTGGACGAGATACGGTGAGTCGCAGATGATCCCGGCTTCAATACCCAGGTCGTCCTCGCCAAACTGCCAGGTCATCGGGTCGCCCGCTGTCGATTTTCGATAGATGCAGCGGTGTTTCGCCAAGTCGGCAGGACTCCCAGGCTCGCCGGACGATTCGAGGTATTTCGGGCTCGCGTAATAGTCGAATCCAATTTGCGCCATCGGGTAGGCGATGAACGACGAATCGAACGGATCACCGACAAATAACATCAAGTCAAAACGGTGGTCGAGCACTGCGCGCTGGCCCATGGCTGTCGAATGAAATTCGATCTCACAACGCGGATACTCGACCAGGAAGGCGGCAATGTGATCACGGCACCTGTCAAACAGGACTGTGGGTCCGTAAACGACGAGCCGCCCAGTGATGTCCTGTTGGCTTTCCGATATTTCTCTTTCGGTGTCTTCGACAGTTTGCAGAATGTGCTTTGCGCGCTCGTAGAATCGCTCGCCGGCTTCGGTCAGCCTCAAGCTCCTTGTCGTTCGATGCAACAGTCGGGTGCCGAGGTCGTCTTCGAGGCTGCTGATATTGCGACTTATCGTCGACTTGGGAATACCGCAGAAATCGGCAGCCTTGGTGAAAGTGCCGGTTTCCACAACCAATACGAATAAGTGCACGTGCTCGAATTTCACGCGTGGTTGTCGACTCGTTGCGCTCGGGACAACCATCATACTCGCATTGATTGAGGGAAACCGGCTTTCGCTGCGCCTAGTCGAACCGTACCGTGATGGTCCCCTGCAACTGTTGGCTGGTCGCATCACTATGGCCGCGGATCACGTGACCCGGAAAGACTTCCTGCTCGACGCGAATGTCGCCCATGTCGAGGTGCTGGTACGACAACGCCAGGCTTACTCGGGATGTGAGGGCGTGCTCGAGGCCGAGCGCCCACGTTACCTGGGTATCCATCGGCGGGTCGATCTTGCGCCTTGCGGATGCAACCGGAGACTCGTCATAACCGGCGCCGAACTTCAACAGCGTCCGATCTGTCGCTAGGAAATTGAAGCCGAGGCTGTAACTCATTGCGTCCTGCCAGCCACGGTCGACGATGACGGTCGGACCGCCCTGGAGTTTGACCCGGCTTTCATCCCACGCGCTCCAGCCAACATGCGCGATATCAGCGAGCACCGTCCAGCGCGGCGACAGTTGCTGCCGGATCCCGAGCGTGAGGCTGCTCGGCGTCGACATCTTCATGCTGGCGTCGTAACTGCCGACGACAGTCATGTCAGGAATCGGAGCGGAAATGTCCGAGGACCCTGTCAGGCCGTGTCGGATCTCAGGCACGTAGTGCACGCCAAACAGCGTCGAGGCGCCCGGTTGCCACATCACGCCGAGCGACCAGTATGGCTGCACGTCGTCGATCTTGATCTTTTGCTCGGACCCCGGCGGTAGCAGTTCCTGGTACATCGGGTGGTCCGGCGGAATAGTGCCGGGGTTCACTGGACCGAAAGGCACCGGTGCAAGATCAGTTTTGAGCTCCCACTGAGCGTACTGCGCGCCGAGAGCTGCACCGATTGACCATTGATCGTTCAAGCGATATCCGAGCGATGCGCTGACCTGGAGAGTGAATAGCTCGACATCTTCAGTGAAGTATCCACCTATCCAGTCATTGCCGAACTCGGAGCTGCCACCGTACGGGGATACCAACGCCGCACCGAAGCTCAGGCGATCGCTGAGCGGCTTTGCAAAGAACAGCGATGGACCGCCGTTCAGGCCGACGCCGTAATCGACACCATTGCGGCGCCGTTCCCGTGGGAGTCCAGCGACCTCATCGGAGCCATCATCATGAAAGGTCAACTCGTCGTAAGCCGTTACGGCACCGAGCGCGAGTTGTGCTGAGCCGATGCCGGTCAGTCCGGCCGGGTTGCTGAAAGCCGCGGTCGCCGTCCGGTCCGTGGTGTGGCCGGCCCCTGCGGAGCCGAGATAGGAACTTGTGCCGTCTGCACGGGAGAATCCCCCGGCCAACGCATTCAGCGGCAGAAGAACAGCGAGCCCGAAGCCCAGCAATAAAAGATTATTTGCATGTCTCATGGTAATCACCTGGTTTCTGTACCCATCGGGGCGAATGAGAGGGATCCTATCGGGGCAGCAAAATGCAATAAATATGCGCTAGTGAGAAAGATTGTCCCAATTTTCGGAATAATGATTGTTCCATTAAATGCAACAGACCATCCAGCCGCAGCCGATTTATCAGTCCCTGCGGGGCCCCTATGATTCGATCATTGACACAGGAAAAACCGGAGACATTGACATGACACTCGACAAAAACCTGGCGCCAAAAATCGCCTTTTGGGCCTTTATGCTCACCGGGCTGGGGCTTGCATTCTTTCTCTTCAAGGACCTGGCCGACATCAGCCAGTGGGTGATTCAGAGCGCGCGCGAAACCACGATGACCGTCTGGTACCAGCGTGTGCCCATTACCATTGCGAGCTTCATCGCGATTGTGGCGGCAAGCGTCATCTGGATAAGGACCCGGGCGGGCGCCGGCACGAAGGGCTTTGTGGCGCTGTTGATCATCTATGTGGGATTCGTCTTCAGCGGCATGATCAACCCTTACATCATGATGCGACCGCGCCAGGATGACGGCGTATTCGTCAGCGTCGCAGAAGCGACGCGCTATGTTCGTCCTGACGAGAGCGTTATCGTCTATGAAATAGACGGACTGGCCCGCGCCCACCCCGACGTCCAGGTACTCAGGCCGCACGTTGCCAGTGCCGAACCCGTGAATGACCAGGACGTCGTGATGACGTACTGCGGGCTGACCAATCTCGGCATGGCCTATGTCCCGGAGATTGACGGCGAGAGGCTCGAGCTTGCGCCGATGACGCAACTCGAGAATAACCTCGTGCTAGTCGATATGAAGTCGGGTGAGCCTATTCAGCAGTTGTGGGGCCAGCGAGAAATCGATGTCGTCGAAGGCAACGACAGCCGTATGCAGCAATACCCGACGTTTCGTATGCCGTTCGAGAGATTTGCGGCGGCCTACCCGAACGGCCAGGTGTTCATCAACGATTACCTCGTCAAGGACATGCGAAAAGGATTCCTGGAGAACCCGGCACTTTACGTTTACGACCGTACTATGGAATTTATTTTCAACACGGCAATCGACTTCCAGCAGAACCATGAAGCGCCCGTCTTCCCGACGATTGACCACTACGACGAGCGACTGCCGAACAAGGAGCTTATCTGGGGCTTTGACATTCAGGGCGACTATGTCGCTTACACCGAGCAGTTTGTGCGCGCGAATGGCAACGTCGTGAATGCCGTCGTCGGCGGCGAGCCAGTCGTGATCGCTTACGACGCTGAGTATGAAAGCCTTGGTGTTTACTACAACCTGACCGGCGAGGAAATCCGCAACATCGACTTCTTCGGCGTCGTCGGATCTGGTGCGGTCTTGCCCCGCGTAGAAACTGTCAAGGCCGGCGCATTCTGGGTCGTCTGGGCCAACTTCTTCCCAGACACCGACCTGAACCGGGCCTGATTCCCGTCGTTCGGTGGACCCATACCCGGTACAGATGCCCTGGAGCAGGCCCTTGGCGGGCCTGCTCCAGGGTGTTGATTACCTGCCGGTCCTGACGTAACGAATGCAGGCATAGACGTTTCTGAAGCCTGTCCCATCCGACCTGCTCAGATGCCTCCAGCCGCCCCTTCGGCAATCGCGAACTTCGAATCCAACGTCGACGTTCTGCTGGGCAGAGTTGGCATACCGGATGCAGCCCCAAAGAGTCCTGAAGCCGGACCCATCAGGCCGGGTCAGAGTCCTCCAACCGCCTCTGCGGCAGTCGCTTCTCTCAAAGCTAACAACCTCGATCTGCTGTTCCAGCACTTCGTCGGGGATGCTGCCTGTGGGGTCCGTCACGTCGAATTCGGCAATAACCACCTCCTCCGGCGATTCGAACACGTCAACAACCGACACGACAGTGCCGCCGCCTACGATGTCTTCGAGGCTTGTCGCCGGATCCGCCGAGCTCAACTCGAAGATAACGTTGCCGTCGGACAGGTCGATCCCGCCGGTCGTGGCGATGATGGCGTCACTGGCCGCCGTATTGACGGAACCGTCAGCATTGAGCGCGAGTTCCATAATGAGCTCGGTACCCGTGCCAAGCACCAGGTCTTCCACCGTAATGGTGCCGGGCGACAGGCCGACCGAGATAGTCCCGCCCTCGCCGAACAGCGTGCCGTTGATGTTGCCGATACCATTGAGCAGGCCGTTATCGTCGACGATCACGTCACCAGTAACTGCGCCATCGTCGAGAGTCAGGGTCCCGCTGCTGGCGTCGACGCCGACGGTGCCGGTCTCGAAGTCCGTCCAGCCTATGACGACCCGATCGGCGTCCAGCGACCCGCCGTTAACCAGGACGGTAGCCGCGTCGCCTGCCCGGGCCGCGATAACGAAGTCGCCATTGTCGAAATTGACGGAGCCCCCGGCTTCGATGTCCATAGTTCCGGTGCCGATATTCGAAACAATGGGAAGGCCGAACTCTGTCGCCTCCAGGGGAATCTTCGCCAGGCCGGGATCATTGCTGACGGTGATGTTCGAGCCAACACCGCTGACCCGCACCGACGCTGATTCGGTCGGCAGACCTCCCGGCGCCTGACCGATAATCAGCGCGCTAATACCCTGGGCATCCGCATCGGTAATGGCGACGCTGCCACCGGACAGAACATCCAGGTTAATGTTCGCCACGCCGGTTATGCCCGTCGCGTTGAGTGCCAGGTCCGTGTTGAACTGCGACAGCGGGGCGCCCGAGTTGCCGCTAACCACAAGCAAGGTGGAGTCCAGTGCCAGCACGCCCTGGTTCTGCACGGTCACGAATCCGTTGGCGACGCGGGAACCAGAGATAGTATTGGCGTTGTCGTCGATGTTGACCGTCGAGCCCGCGCCATCGATCAGCACCAGGCTGGAACCGCCCTCGGTGACATCGCCGTCCCCGGTTTGTCCGATGCCGAAGCCTGCCTCGGAGCCGGGATTGGCCGTGATGTCGAGCAAGCCGCCGTTCACCACGAACAGGTTGCCACTGCCGCCATCCCCTTCGGCGATGTTCAGTGCTGCATCATTCTCGATGTCGCCTTGCGAGACGAACCACGCGCCGTTGTCGATGAGCGCCGTTCCGTGAACGAAGCCAACGCCTTCCGCCGTCCAGCCTTCCCCTTCAAAACCTTTGCCGATACTGCCGCCGTTGGACAGGACCGTGCCGCCGTCCTGAACCACGAAAAAGTCCTCGGAATCCAGGGCGCCGTTAGGGGGATCGACAGGGTCGCGAGTAGCGATGCTCGGAACATACCCGACGAACAGGCGGCCACCGGTATTCGACGCATCCAGCAACGAGCCGTTGCCGATAACGCGGATGCCTGTATTCGATGCATCCGTCGCACCGATCAGGATGTCGCAGCTCTCGAAACTGCCGTCACAGTTGTTCGGCTCGATCCAATTGACGACGCCGCCACCCACGATGTCGAAGTCGCCCTTGCCGTTTAATCGAATATTGCCCGTGCGGAATGTGTCAGAACCGATCTCGATGCGGCTGCCCGGACCATCGACAATCACCTGGGAGAGGAAATCGAGGGTCGGTGTGGACGTCGTGAAAAGACCGAACCCGGCGCGGAGCGTCGAGCCATTGTTCACCGTGAGCGGCGCATCGTTGAAGAAGTGCAGCAAACGAACGAAGCCCGCCTCCGGCGCCGTATAGTCGCCGGCGATCGTCTGGGGGCCGTTGAGCACCAGGACGAAGTCTCCGATGTTCGGAGTCTGGTCGAATACCTGGGCACCGTTCCCAAAAACGACGTCGGCGCGAGCATTCGCGCCGAGAAGAAGAAGAAGAGCCTGAACCCCAATAAGCGTGACCGCCATGTGGCGGACTTTCAATGAAAACACACGAGCCTCCTTTTTTATTGTTGCTCGGCAGGGATCGCAAGGTCCCTGTGCCAAAGATCCGTTGGCGATCGCTGGCGGTTTCGATTTCAGGTTGTTGAGCGACGCGTCAGTTGAGAACGCATCTCATTTAAAGTGCCATACCTGGAGGGGAATCGCACTTAACATAACGTCAGATTTTGTAACAAACAGGTTACGGGCAACGCTAGCCCGATGCGTGTGAGCTGTCGTCGTCCCAGTCCAGAACCACCGGCGTGCCCAACTGCGACAACACGGTCGCAAGCGGCGTCGGCTGGCCCACCGCGAATCCCTGGACGAAGTCGATACCAAGGTTCTTCATCTGGCGGTAGATAAGCTCGTTCTCGACATGTTCCGCGATGGTTAGCGCGTTCATGACCTTCGCGATCTCGACCATTGACGTAACAATCGCCTCGGACAGCGGATTGAGCAGCACGTCGCGCACGAAAACGCCATCGATCTTCACGTAGTGAACCGGCAGATCCTTGAGATACGCAAAGGAACAGTACCCGGTGCCGAAATCGTCGAGCGCAACCATGCAACCGAGTTTCCTGAGGCGCCGGATGAATCGGCGCGCGCGCTCGAGGTTTCGAACCACGGTCGTTTCCGTGATCTCGAAGCAGAGCGAATCCGGTGAAATTCCACTCTCGACAATACATGTCTCGATGTAATCGCAAAGGTCATCGTCCGCGAGCGACTGTGCCGACAGGTTGATGCCGAAGCGTGTCAGGTTCACCTCGACCGTGTTGTCGGCGACGCTCAACTGGTCGAGTGTGGACTTGATCACCCAGCGGTCGATTGCTGACATCATCTGGTAGCGCTCAGCCGCGGGGATGAATGAGGCGGAGGATTCCGAGTTATTGTGCTCATCGAGCATGCGTATGAGAATTTCGTACCGTGCAGGACCGGCGGTATCCCGAAGCGAAACAATCGGCTGCGCGTGCAGCTCGAAGCGATCCTGGATCAACGCATACTGCAGGTCATTCACCTGGTCCAGGTCGGTGCGGCGCCGCGCGACGCTGGCATCGGCATCCTGGAACAGGACGCAGCGATTGCCACCACGGCCCTTCGCTGACCGGGCGGCCATCTCGGCTGTATTCAGAGCAGCGGCGGAATTCTTCGCGACGCCCGGGACCAGCACGACTCCGATGCTGGCCGAAATTTCCATATCGACCTTCTCGAACGTCACCGGCTTGCGCGCCAGCGTGTCGAGGATCAGGCGCCCCTTGTCGAGTGCGGACTCCTCGTCGGCGCCGTGCAGGAACAAACCAAAACAATCACCCGACAGGTGGGAAACGGCGTCGTCCTTGTTGGCGAACTCGTCGATGACCTTCCGCACGTGCTCGATCACGGCATCGCCGGCCAGGTGACCGTAGTTGTCATTGATGACATGGAGCCTGTCGATATCGACATACAACAGCGCGTGCGACTGCTCCTGGTCGGCCTGGAGCGCCCTGTCTATGACGTTGAGAAGCGTGTGTCGCGTGTAGTGCTTGTTGTAGAACGGGCTCGCCGCCCGCGCCAGCGAGTTGAGTTTGACGCAGATCGCTCTCGCAAGCCGAATGTTGTCCCGCGAGAAAGGCGTTTCACCGACGAGCACGAAAATGCCGATAACGTCGTCTTTCGAATTCATGATCGGGCAACACAAGACCTTCGGTTTTTGGCTCTTGGAGCCGGCGACAACGCGGATAGTCGTGTTCGCATTCGACACCAGGACTCTGCGATGCGTCTTGGCAGCCGCCATCAGGGAGCCGAGCATTGTCATCACGGCTTTCGACGCCGATTCTGATTCGAGGACATTGGCCGGCCAGGTATCCTGAATGTCGAGGTTCGGCAGCAGGACAGCCGCCAGCTCGACGTCAAAATGCGCGGCTGACAGCTCGAGCATCCTGGGTATTTGTTCCCGCGCCTCCTCCTTGTCGTCAATTTCGTCGAGCTTTACGAGCAGTTCGAGTCCACGCCGTCCTTCCTTGGAAACCCGTCGTATTGATGACAGTTCCGAGTTGATCTCCAGTTGACGCTCGATGCAGGCAAGCACGGGAGCAACCTCGGCGTAGGCAAACTCCAGGCTCATCGGGTGAGACGCGTTGACCTGGATGCTCACGGTACCCATCGGGTGCTCACTGTCGCCGCCGCCCAGGTAGAACACATAGACGAAGTTCTTGTTGCTGAGTCGCTCGCAGAAACCGAGCCCCGGGACGGGCTGGCGCAGAAACGGCGAAACGCTCCAGTGCTTGCGCGAATCCGCATCGGGACCCGCCCAGACGAGCTGTCCGGCACTATCGTGTATTGCCACGGAAATCGCGTTACCCAGCATGTCCTGGATTTGCCGGGCAAACAGGTTCAGTGATCCGGTATCGAGGTAGTTTTCTAACTTTTTTGTGCGCACGCAGCTGCCGTTTTCCACACGGGGACACAATGGTTATCGGCAGACACCATCAATTCCTGAGAGTTATCGCCGCTGGTCACGCGCGGGCGTGCGCGAGACGAACCGGTTCGTCCAGGCTGTAGAACGTCGATCGATTCCGACCCATCGCCTTGGATTGGTACAAAGCATCATCGGCGCCACGAATTACCTGTTCGCTCCGCTCCACCTCGTGCGGCCATGCGAGAGCGGCGCCAACGCTGACAGTGACCACGTTGGCGGCATCTGAAGCCTTGTGTTCGATCTCGAGCGCAGCAACCTCCGCGACGATCCGGCTCGCGTAGTCGCGGACGTATTGCTCTGTCGGCCCGTAGAGCACCACGACGAACTCTTCGCCGCCGTAACGGGCGACCCGGTCGAGAGGGCGATGTTCGTGGGTGGCGAGACTGTCAGCCACCGCCTGGATGACGTTGTCGCCGGGCCGATGCCCATAGCAATCGTTGTAAAGCTTGAAGTAGTCGATGTCGATCAACAGGATGGCAACCGACTGGCTTTCGCGGCGCGCCTGTTTCCAGACCTTGTCGAGATGCTCGTCAAAACTACGCCGGTTGTCGATGCCGGTGAGACCATCCGAGCGCGCGAGGTCATTCAGCAGCTTCTTCTTGTGAAACAGTTCGCGAGAATCCAGCTCGAACAGGAAACAGGCGTACATCCCGATCAGATTCGCGAACAGCAGGAACAAGGTGCCATAGGCCATCTTGGACACCGGCGCGTCGAACATGATTCCTACGGCCAGGAAGGTCAGGAAGACCGGCCAGCCGGCAATCGTTGCCTGGCGAAAGCGCAGGCCAAGGACCAGGTAGACGTAGAACGTCGTGAAGATCGTTCCCCAGACCACGAACTGCGTGCCCGACATCGCGGCGATGGCGCCAACGACGACCGTCGCGGAACCGACTATCGCGCCCGCCGCCATGAATGCATAGGGCAAGCGAGGGTCCGCTGGCCGTGCGAGCGACAGGGCGAAGACGATCGCCAATACACCCAGCATCGTTACGGCCCGCAGTTTGATGACCGGTATCGAGAATTCAACGGGCATCAGCAGCCAGTCCAGCACGCAGACGCCGGACACGAGGGCGAAACCGATCAGGACGGCGATCTGCGCCATCGGCACGGTGCGTCGCTGGAAGTACCGGCGGAACTCTTGCTCCTCCTCGGATGCCTTTTCGGGCAGGAGGATTCTGCGTATCCAGACCTTCGGCTCAACTTTGGAGTAGTAATTCAGATAGGGCATGCACAGGCCTGGGAAATATCCTGCCTTTCGTATCGGCCGGGAGCGGCAAGTCTTGAGGATTCGCCTCGATGCGCGTGCCCTGCGGGCATAGCGAGGCAGACCATCCCTGGAGTAGACTGATCAGTGGATGAGGAGATTACTGCAACTGCTCGGCCCGATGCTGCTGGTAGCCGCAGCCCAGGCCGATTCTGTGTCCATTATCGAACTGCAGCACCGTCCGGCAGAGGAAGTCATACCCATCGTGCAGCCGATGCTGGGCCCGAATGACGCGATATCGGGCACGGGGTTCAAGATTTTCCTGCAATCGTCGCCCGAAACCCTCGAGCGTGTGCGCGGCATGATCGAGGTTCTGGACGCGCGGCCAAAGAGCATCCAGGTATCCGTCTTCCAGGGCAGTGAAAGGGATCTTCGCGCTCTCGCGGCCAGCGCCAGCATCCGTATCGAAGGCAGCGATGGCAGCATTACTTATGGCACCTCTGGCGGACGCGCGAGTGTTGACGGTATCGCCACGCAACAGAGCCTCAGAGATAGCCCGGTACACCGGGTGCGGGTCACCGAAGGCAACGAAGCGTACATCGAAACCGGTGAGCGCATTCCGTATTTCTACGGCGCCGCGTGGCGGGGACGGCGGGCGCAAGCGGGTGCTATCGAGTACCAGGACGCGGTAACCGGCTTTTACGTGCTGCCACGCGTCCGCGACGACAACGTGATACTCGAGGTGAGCCCGTACAAGAGTTCGCGGGGCAACACCGGTCGCAGCGACGTCGAGGTTCAGTCCGCCAGCACCACCATAACCGGGCGTGTCGGTGAGTGGCTGCTGATCGGCGGCGTTTACGAGCAGCAGGAACGGGCCGAGAGCGGCATTGGCACCACTTATTCGACCCGCGGCGGAGACAATTCAACCATCTGGATCAAGGCAGAACTCGTCGACTAACGGCCGGCGTCCTGCGAGCGTTAATTGGCGCTCTGGGCAGCCGGGTCCTGGACCGCCTCTTCTTCCGCCTCGCGCACGGCCTCGTCGATCATCTCGCGGACCTCGGCCAGCGTCGGCGCCTCCGCATCCACCTCGACCGTGTTGCGAACGACCCGAGCCCGGTCGATGGCGTTGTCGGAACGACGCGCCGTGAAGCGGACGGGGACGCCGGACCCGGCTTGCGCGAGTTCCCTGGCGCGGTCGATATCGGCCGTCGAGAAACCGGCAGGCAGCGCCGCGTTCCAGCGTTCCAGCAGCAAGTCGAGGCGTTCCGCGGGATCGACGGCATCGTCCTCGAGTGGTGCGTGACCCTCGAAGTAGAGCTCTCCGTCGAGTTGGCCCAGCAGGAAAGGCTCGTTGACGATCGTCACGGCCTCGCCGATCTCGACGAGCTCGTAGAGGTATTCGATGTTCTCGGGATACAGGCGTACGCAACCGTGGCTCACGCGCATGCCGACGCCGTAGGGCTGGTTGGTGCCATGAATCAGGTAGCCCGGCATGTCGAGCTTGAGAACGCGGTGGCCGAGCGGATTGTCCGGTCCCGGCGGCACGACCGACGGCAGCGGATCGCCGAGTTCCGCGTGCTCCTGGCGAACCGACAGCGGCACGTACCAGTGCGGATCCCTGGCCTTGTCGACCACGGTGGTCGCGCCCAGCGGCGTCTCCCAGCCCACCCTGCCGATGCCGATCGGGAAGGTCTTGACGAGCACCGGTTCGCCGTCGGCCACCTCGGGGAAGTAGAACAGCCGCTTGCTGGCCATGTTCAGGACGATGCCTTCGCGCTCCACGTCAGGCAGCACAAACTGGGTCGGCAGGAGCACCGGCGTGTTTTCGCCGGGCAGCCAGGGATTCACGTCCGGGTTGGCCGCAAGCAACTCGTCATAGCCGAGCCCATAAGTTCGCGCGAGATCCGCCAGCGTATCCGTGTCGGACGTGAAGACGACCTGCGGCGCGCCGACGACCGCCTGGTCGGGCGAGTCGAGCACGAAGTGATGGGACGACAGCGGCTCTTCGACCGGGCGTTCGGACAGGGGCACCACAACCTCGGCCGGGCGCTTGTTGGGCGCCGTGCCGAAAAAGTCATGGAGTGACGAACAACCGCCAACGAGGGCCAGCGGCAGCAGCAATGCAAGCCGGGCTGTTATGAGGTGTTACTCCTCGTAGCGATTGAGGATGACCTGTGGCGTGGGGCAGTCAGGGATGCGACCTTCAGCATGCGCCTGATTATACAGAGGCAGTACCTCAACCCACTGGGAAATGAGCGACTCGATCCGGTTGTCGGGGGACGGGTGTGTCGAGGCGAACTCGGCCGGTCGGTTGCCGCCGCTCTCTTCTTCCATGTTCTGCCACAGCGGCACCGCGGCTCGCGGGTCGAACCCGGCCTTCGCCATGTACTCGAGACCCAACACGTCGGCTTCGGTCTCCTGGCTGCGCTTATAGGGCAGCAGCAGGCCGTACATCGCGCCCTGGTTCAGCATCTCGTGCGCCGTGTACTGCGCACCGTAGTTGCCGCCGCCAAGCAGCACAGCCGCGACCTGGATGCCGATCTCCATGCCTTTGCCGCCCTGCAGCAGCTTGCGCTTGGTGTGTTCCGCCGTGACGTGCGCGATTTCGTGGCCAATGACCGCGGCGAGCTGGTGCTGATCCCTGGCGGCTCGCATGATGCCCTCGAAAATCACGATCTTGCCGCCGGGCATAACGAAGGCGTTCAGCTCGTTCGTCTCGAGGATGGCCATTTCCCAGTTCAACTCGCTGTCGGGCGGCTCGAGCGACGTCACCACGGCATTGGCGACGCACGCCACGTAATCGATGATGTCCTGGTCGGTCGTAAGCGGGAAAGTGGCTTTGTAACGCGCAAATTCGCGCGCCGCCTCGGCCTCCATTTCGGCGTCGGATGCAGCGGCGGCGAAGCTCGACGCCCCGAGCAGAGCGCCCGCCAGCATCGTGGTTCGCAGAATTGAGCTGAACTGTCTGATCTTCATGGAAAAGCCCGGATCGTCACGGTTTCTCGCTACCTGCAGTTTACGACAATTTTGAGCCCCGTCGGTTCCTAGCGCGGCAAGCGCGACTCGAACTTGCGGCGCCAGCCGGCCGCATCGGCCTTTTCCAGCACACCGTCGACGTTCGACATGATGCGCTTCTGCAGCGGCTGGCGAATCCGGTAGCGCAACGCATAGAGGTCGCGTTCCGCGACGCGCTCCGCCAGGACTTCATCGCTGGTCCTGAGCTCATCGGCCAGGCCAAGCTCCAGCGCGCGCGTGCCGTACCAGTGCTCGCCCGTGGCGATCTTGTCCAGGTCGAGGTCGGGTCGGTACTTGCTGACGGCGGCCTTGAACAGGGTATGCACGTCTTCGAGCTCTTCCTTGAGCTTGGCGCGATCCTCGTCGGTGTTCTTGCCGAACATCGTCACCGTGCGCTTGTACTTGCCCGCCGTGATCTGCTCGAAATCGACGCCATGCTCGTCGAGCATGCGATTGAAATTGGGTATTTGCGCGAGCACGCCGATCGACCCGAGAATGGCGAACGGGGCTGCGTAGATCCTCGATGCGACACAGGCCATAAGGTAGCCGCCGCTCGCGGCGACCTTGTCGACACACACGATCAGCGGAATCCCGCGGTCGCGGATGCGCGCCAGCTGCGACGCCGCCAGCCCATGTTCGTGCACCATGCCGCCGTGGTTCTCGAGACAGACGATGACTTCATCCTGTTCCCGCGCGACGTCGAGCACCGCACTGACTTCCTCGCGCAGCGAAGGCACTGCGCTGGCCTTGAGGTCGCCCTTGAAGTGGATGACGAAACTGCGCGGCTTGACCGATGGCTGCTTCGCCTCGGCCTTGGCGCGCTTTTTTTCCTCTTTTGCTTCTTTCTTGCGCTCTTCCTTGTTGAGCACGGCCTTGCGCAGCACTCCGGCGAGGGTCTTGTATTTCTTGTTGAGGTCTTCGACCTCGAGTCCGTCCTGGTGGGACTTGCGCCCGGCCGCCGCCGCTACCCCGATGACCACCACGGCGCCGAGCACGACGGTCACGACCTTGGCCAGGAACAGGCCGTAATCGAAGAAAAACTCGGTCATACCGCGAGGCCGACGTTGTTTTTGAGGAGTACCTGCTCGGCCCGGTAGCTCGAACGCACCATGGGTCCTGCAACCACCTCGAGAAAGCCCTTTTCGAGACCCTCGCGCCGGTACTGGTCGAACTGCCCGGGCGTCACGTAGCGCTGGACGGCAAGGTGATTCGGCGTCGGGCGCAGGTATTGCCCCAGCGTCAGGATATCCACACCCGCATCGCGCAAATCGTCCATCGTCTGCAGGATCTCATTGTCGCGCTCGCCGAGGCCCAGCATGAGACTGGTCTTGGTCAGCACGTCGGGGCGGTGCTGCTTGGCGTGACGCAGGACATCGATCGTCTGCTCGTAGCCTGCGCGGGGATCCCGCACCGGGTGCGTGAGCCGGCGCACGGTCTCGACATTCTGGGCAAATACCTCGAGTCCGGAATCGACGACCGTCTCGACGTGAGCCTCGACTCCATTGAAGTCCGGCGTTAACGCTTCCACGGCCGTGCTCGGGTTCTGGCGCTTGATCTCGCGGACGCAAGCCGCGTAATGCGCCGCGCCGCCGTCCTCGAGGTCGTCGCGGTCGACGGATGTAATGACGACATACTCCAGGCCCATGAGGCGTACCGCCCGACCCGTGTTCGCCGGCTCTTCGGGGTCGAGCCAGCCCTTGGGGTTACCCGTGTCCACGGCGCAGAAACGGCACGCCCGCGTGCAAACCGAGCCCATTACCATGATCGTTGCCGTCCCGGCATTCCAGCATTCGCCGATGTTGGGACACATGCTCTCTTCGCAAACGGTGCTGAGCCGATGCTCGTCGACGATCTTGTTGACCGCCGAGTATCCCTTGCCCGTGGGCATCTTGGCCCGCAGCCACTTGGGCTTCTCGCCTCGGACCAGGGGTTCGGCGTCACGGCGATTCTTCACGCCGTTCTTGATCGCGGAGAAACCCTCGTCGGTCTGGTACTTGGCACCACTCTGGACGATCGGTATTCCGCGAAAGCGTTTTTCGGTACTCATCTCAGTGCTGATATTGCGCGGGCGGCCGAGCATTGTAGCGCAAAAAAAAATCCCGGCCGAGGCCGGGAGAGTCAGGGGGAATCAGTGTCGCGCCAGAAGTGTTCAGTGCAACCGCGACCAGCTCACCAGCTTCACCGCGTTGCGGCGGAGGTCGAAATTGCGTGCCAATACGGCTTCAATGTCCCGCGCATCCGTATTCGAATCCATCGGCTGACTCAACTCGATCACACCGCTGAACTCGTTACCGCCGCGGTAATGCGCGTCGGTCAGGATGAACTGTGTGTAGTACTTCGCGGACATGGTTCTAGACTACGCGGCGTCCCGGGGACCATCTGTGAAGCAGAGCACAAATTTCGACTTTGCATAATCTGATCGGTCAAAATGCTGCGCTGCAGCAATATTGTGGTCGCGCGACAAACTGTACGGGCGTAAAATTCGCGCAATTCGGCGACGCGCCGCACAGATTTGGCGCTGTGGCATATGTAACATCCGACCGTAACTGCCTACCGCTTGGGCGGTTTCTGTCAGAACCATTGCAGGAACGGAACACATGACCGATCACAATCGATTCGTTCGTTGGTTGCTAGTGGCAGCCTTGTTGCTGGCTGCCGCCACTGGCTTTGCCCAGGACGATGAACTTCGCAAGACCTTCTTCAAGGAGGCGGACGCTGCCAAGGCGGCCGCCGACGCCGCCGACGCCCAGCTGCTCGCACCGCGCAGCTACGCGCGCGGTCTGGACGAGTACCGCGACGCTGAAATGGCGCTCGATCGCGGCCGCAATATCGAGACGGTACGTTCGAACGCGGCGGACGCGGCGCGCCACTTCAAAACGGCGACAACCGCGGCCGAACTCGCCTCAACCGCCCTCGCCCAGGTCATGAAGAGCCGCCAGGATGCGGCCAATGCCCAGGCGCCGCAGCTGGCGCCGGAAATCTGGGAGGAAGCGCAGCGCAAATTCGGCGAGGCGATCCGCCTGCTGGAGCGCGGCGACCTGAAGGGTTCGAAGCGACGCGACATCGAGGCCACCAGCCTCTACCGTGACGCCGAACTCGTTGCTATCAAGGCTCAGTACCTGACCGAGACGCGCCAACTGCTGGCGCAGGCCGACCGCGCACGGGTCGGGCGCTATGCGCCGATCACGCTGGGCAAGGCCAAGCAGCTGCTGGCCGACGCCGAGCGTGAACTCAACGAGAACCGCTACGATACCGACCTGCCGCGAAGCCTCGCGCGCCAGGCCAATTACGAAGCAAAGCACGCAATTTACCTCTCGGAAATCGTTCGCAAGGTCCGCGATCGCGACATGACGGCCGAAGAACTCGTGTTGCAGTGGGAAAAGCCAATGCGGGATATTGCCGGCGCGGCCGACATCGTGCCCGACATGCAGGACGGGCCAGACCAGCTCGCGCTGGCACTGGTCGCCCACATCGAGAATCTCAACAACCAGAACCAGGCGCTCGGCCAGGAGAACGCCGAGAACGAGACACGCCTCGCCGAGATGGCCGAGGAAATGGCCGCCCTCGACGAGCGCCTTGGCGGCGCGACCGAGGAGCGCGCCGCGCTGATCCAGCGCCTGGAAGCGCAGGCTCGCGTCAAAGAACAGTTCGCGCAGGTCGAGAAGATGTTCCAGCCGTCCGAGGCGCGCGTGTTCCGGGAGGGCGACAACATCATCCTGCGCCTGACGGGCCTCACCTTCGATAGCGGCAAGGCGCAGATCAAGCCGGAGAGCTTCGACCTGCTCGCCAAGGTGGAGAAAGCGATCGACGTGTTCCCGCGCAGCGAGTTGATCATCGAGGGCCATACCGATTCGTTCGGCGGTGACGACCTCAACCAGAAACTGTCCCAGCAGCGCGCCGAGTCCGTACAGCAGTACATGATCAACGCGATGCGCATCCCGTCGTACCGGCTGATCGCAACCGGTTATGGCGAGACGCGACCCGTTGCCTCGAACGAAACCGAATCCGGCCGCAAACGGAATCGTCGCATCGACATCGTCATCCGGCCGAATCTCGATACCGCGCAGTAGTCACAGAGCGTAGCCCGGGAGGCCTTCACCTCCATGCCTCGCTTCGCTGCGGGTGACTTCCGGTGAAGGCCTCCCGGGCTACGCCCTTTGGCTTTTCCACCAGTCCGTCACAATTCGAGCGGTGACGGCGTTGACGAGGTAGCCATACTCCGCGTGGACGTTGAGCACGCCGTCGAGGCGGAACCAGTTGAAGATCAGGTGGTCCTCGATCACGTCGACGAGGCCGTATTTCACCATCGCCGCGAAATCGTTGGCGAGGTGCGGGTCCACGGACGTCAGGTCGCCGACGGCTGACAGGTTGATCCAGCGACCGATTCCCTTCGGGTAGCGACGTTCTCCCACCTTCGACCTGCCCTGCAGCCTGTTCTGAATGTAACGCTGGCCCAGCGGGCTGCCCATCGTCAGCAGGGTGTCGACGCGCACGTCGTCGCCGTCGCGGCGCGACATCTGCCACAGGCTGTCCCAGGCGATGACCGAACCCATGCTGTGGCCGATCAGCAGTACCGGCCGGCCGGACTCGGCCGCCGCACGCAGCGGGATCTTGAGCATCTGCCGGGCGTGATCGGCAATGTCATTGCGGTTGCGCAGGTAACGATGCAGGTCGTTCAGGTGCAGCTCGAGGCGCTCGTCGGCAATGTGTGGAATCAGGAACGGCATAAAGTCGGCAATCGAAAACACCCAGCGCGCCAGCCGTCGGCGCCAGCTGGATGCTTCGGCGAGATCGCGGTCAGCGGCCTCCGGTTGTCCGATCACGTCCTCGATGGCCGCCAGGTCAATGCCGATATCGCGATGCTCGCCATAGAAGTCGAACGTCCAGGACACCAGGTCGAAGCAATGCAGGTTTGACGCAATATCGAGCGCCACCTGCTCGTCGATCCGGCGAACGCCTGCAAGCAGGCAGCGGAACAGCGCGTCGCGATGCGCGCGGGGTTCGGGCTTGGGCAGCAGGCCCGGGATGTACAGCACGAGCGGCAGGTCGATCAATGATCTTTCCCTAACAACGCCAGCAGCTCACCAATGTCCCTGACGATGACGTCCGGGCGCTGCAGGTGATCCGGCCACTCGGCGCCCGCACGATTGACCCACGCGGTCCTCAGGCCCGCGTTGTTGGCGCCGTCGACATCGCACTCGGGATGGTCGCCGACATGCAAGGTTTCGTGCGCGTCGGCCCCGCCGATCTCGACCGCCGCATCGAAGATCCTCTGCGCCGGCTTCGCGGCCCCGGCAGTGGAGGCGGACACGACGCCGTCAAAGAGCTCACGGATCCCGATGCGCTCCAGGCTGGCGTTGCCGTTGGTCACGGCGACTACGCGGTAGCGCCGACCGAGCTGCTCGAGGGCCGGACGGACTTCAGGGAACATCTCGACGTCGTTCCTATGCGCCATGAAGACTTCCATGGCGTCGTCGACATAGTCAGTCCCGTAGCCGACCGCCTCGGCAACGCGCGCCAGCACCTCGCGGCGCATGAAGGTGAAGTCGTGACTCTTGTCGGGAAATTCGGCAGCGACATCGAGTCGCTGCTGCAGCAGGTCGCGCCCCGAATAGCGGCTGGTGATCCGCGGATAGTGTTCCTGCAGCCATTCATACAGCCCCTGCTCGGCGCGAATGATGACCGGGGAAATCGGCCACAGCGTATCGTCGAGGTCGAGCGTTATTGTGCGGATGCCCTGCATGGGACACTATTGTGTCATGAAATATCTCCACACTATGGTACGCGTCACCAACATTGACGAATCGCTCGACTTCTACTGCGACAAGCTCGGCCTCACCGAACTGCGCCGCTACGAGAACGAGCAGGGCCGGTTCACGCTCGTGTTCCTCGCGGCGCCCGGCGACGAGGACGCACAGGTCGAACTCACCTACAACTGGGACCCCGAGGAATACGGCGAGGGCCGCAATTTCGGCCACCTCGCCTACCGGGTCGATGACATTTATGCGCTGTGCCAGAAACTCATGGACGGTGGCGTGACCATAAACCGGCCGCCCCGCGACGGCCGCATGGCGTTCGTACGCTCGCCGGACAACATCTCGGTCGAACTGCTGCAGAAAGGCGACGCCCTGCCGCCGCAGGAGCCGTGGTTGTCGATGGAGAACTCGGGCAGCTGGTAGCCGCTCAGCTTGCCGGCATCAGCGGCGGCAGCGACTCGTCATCGGACGCACGGTCCGGCTTGAGCACCGAGAAACTGCGTATGGCGCGGGCCAGCGCCTCACCGTCGAAATCACCCGGCTGCGGTCCATAGCTCAAACTCGAGAACCGCTGCAGCTCCCCGGCAAGATCCGCCGACACGCGTCCGGCCAGGTTGCCGAGGCTGCGCGGAGCATCATCAGGCCATTCGATCGCGGCCCACTGCAACAACGACTGCTTGACGCCATTGCCGTCGCCCGCGCGCGCCGCCTTGCGGGCCTCCTTGAGCAGGCGTGACTGCTGCTTGTGCAGCGGCATTGGCGCAGGTTGGCGCGGCTCGCGTTTCACCGGCCGCGACGTCCACCACCAGGCCAGCAGGGTCACCACCCACAGGGCGGCGAGCAGCTCGGCGGCACGGCGCCAGAACGAGGCGGGCAACGCCGGCGACGCGTCGGTCGCCGCCGCGGCCTCGTCCGTCGTATCGGTTGCAGCGTCCGGCTCCGGGCCCGGCGTCGGCGCCTCGGCGGACGGCAGCACGGCGATGGTCCTCTCGGGCAACGTGGCGACCTCCCATTCCCCGGTGCGCGTGTTCCACCAGGGAACGTCGAGCGCCGGCAACACGACCGTACCTGCGGTCACGCCGATCATGGCGTACTGGTCGCTGCGCATGCCGCGAATGCCGCCGGCCTCGATCGTCCGCGTCAGGTCGGGTTTGTCAGGGTAGACGTTGATACCCGGGGTCGCCGGCGGGTCGAGGGCCGGAATCTGGGTTTCCAGCTGCCCGAGTGCGCTGATCGACACACGGCGCGTCAGTGGCTCGCCGGCCTTCACTTCGGCAACGTCGCGCGACCAGTCTTCCGACAGCTCCAGGTCTTTCGCCGGCAACCACGCCGCGTCGGGATAGTCCGCCGGGCGCTCGGGGATCGGCAGGATCGTCACGCTCAGGGGCTCCGACTCGAAGACCTTGCGACCCGTGATTCGGCCATTACGCAGCACGCGAGCCTCGAACTTCGCCGGCGATATCGCGATCGTGCCGCTCTCCTGCGGATACAGCGCATAGACGCGCTCGACGACGTTGTAAGCCGTGCCGTCGATGATCGCTTCATAAGAACGGTCGTCGCCGGCGAGCTCGCTCAGCACCTCGACGCCGCTCACGGTCGGATCCCGCAGGGCCGGCTGGCGCGTGGCCACCGAGCGATAGATCTTCACCGACAGCAGCACCTGCGCCTGCACGTAGGCTTCATCGAAGTCGACCTCGGCCGTAACGAAGACTTCGGCCTGGCCCGGCGGCGCGTAGGTGGGTTCGCTGACCTTGATCATTAGCGGCTCACTTTGCTCACTACCGACCGATATGGCCGGAATCGTGATGTCGCCCGCGCGCCTCGGCATCAGGACGTAGGTCCAGGTCTTGCTGCGCCGAATCTGGCCGTTGACGATTGTCGTATTACTGAGCTGGCTGCCCTGGCCGACAAAAAAGTCCTGCTCCAGCACCGAGATGTTGGGCTGTACATCGATGATCTCGTCGCTGATGACCTCGAGCGTGAAAGACTCGTTGAGCTCGATGTCGGCGCGGTCCACGCGTGTCACGACGGCGGCGCCCGCCGCCTGTACGCCCAGCAAGAGCGCGATGACGGTCAGCCAGCCAAAGTTGCGCTTGCGGATATCTACCACGGTTGCACCTCGTCGTCGGGCCAGGTGTTGTTGCCGTCCTGGTCCTTGCCGGTCTTCTGATACTGGTAACGGAACTTGCGCCGCAGCAGGCCACCCGGGTCGTTGGGAATTCGCCGCAGCCACTGTTCCATGGCCTGCTGCTGTTCCTGCTCACGCCTCAGCGCCTCGAGCTCTTCGGGCGTGAGTTGCTGCTGCGCCACCTGCTGCTCCTCCTGGGCCGCCTGCTCGGCGGCACGCTGCAGCTCCTCCTGC
>JASJCH010000046.1 GCA_030066075.1 Woeseiaceae bacterium | reverse complement strand
GAGCTGCATGTCGTCGTGACGCCGGATCATGCTCAGGTTTTGTTCGTCGAAAACCTCGATCCGGTCACCGCCATGATCCTTGGCCGCCTCGCAGGCCATGCGCGCCGTTGTGAGCGCCCGCCCGACATCGTCACGCTGCGACGCGAATTCGGCGATGCCAATGCTCGTCGTGATCTGTAGCGACCGGTCCCCTTCGAGGTAGCGCAGCGTCTGCACCTTGTCGCGGACGGCTTGCGCCAGCTCCAGCGCGGCATCCTGGTCGGCGTGCGTGAGCAGTATGCAGAAATCGTCACCGGTCAGTCGCGATACGACGGCTCGGCGCGACAGGTCCTCCTCGAGCAACCCGGCAAAACGTACGATGACCCTGTCGCCGGCGTCACGCCCGAAGGTATCGTTAACGAGCTGCAGGTTGTCGAGATCAAAGTACAGCAACTGGTGTACGTCATCCGACGGGCTCAGCACCTTGGCCGATTCCTGTAGCTGCGCCTCGAAACCGGGTCGGTTCATCAGTCCGGTCATCGCGTCAAACGACTGCTCGATCACGTACTCGATCTTGCGCACGATGTGCGCCATGAAACGGCGTTCACCTTTACTGAAGTTACCGCCATCCACCCGGCCGAGCTGCGCCATAACGCCCTCGAGATTGCCGTGACGATCGAGGATCGGGCTCAGCAGGGTCTGGAAACCGGCGTCAGGCGTGTCGTCCTCGCCCTCGATGCCCGGAATCTCGAATACCGCGGGCCAGCGCTTGTCTTCGAGCTTGGGCAGCATGTGATCGATGAGATAGCGGTCGAGCACCTTGCGATTGACGTTTTTCCAGCTCGAGTGCGTCGCGCTCACCCGGATGCGCTTGCCGGGAATCAGCAGCACGCTGTAGGCGATGCCGAGGTAACGACCGCTCTGGCCGACAAGTTGCGCGAGACCGGCATGACTGCGCGAGGTGCCGTGGATCTTTTCATCGACCTCATAAACGAGCGCCAGCTCTTTTTCCGCGTCACTCGAGAGCCGCCGCGCCTCGTCGAGCTCATGACCGACGAGCAGGTTCTCGCCGATCACGTCGACAGCCGGCCGAAGAATGCTTGCCAGCATCTTGGGATTGAATGACGACGCCTTGCCGGCGTTGCGCGAGAATACGGCGACGATCAGCCCGAGCCGGTCGCCGTCGTCGGCGGCCACCTCCAGGACGAGCAGTGTCCGACCCGAGGTCAGCGTTCGGCGGATGTGGCCTTCTTTTGCCCCATCGGCAATCACCTCTTCCGGGAGGTCGGCGATGAAATTGTCGACTTCGTAATCGTCGGCGCCGTCGGAACTCCAGACGCACTCGCGCGACAGGTCATAAAAGCAGAAGCACTGGGCCCGCGGAACCAGTGAGTGCAACAAGCCCTTGGCCTTGCCAATGTTTTTTCTTGTTTGCAGGTTGTGCAGTTCGGCCGGCAACGCTAGCTCCATGCGTATTGGCAGCTTGTGAGCTGCTCACGATGCCAGTGTTGGCGCCTGATCGCTGTGATCGGGGTCTCAGCTAAACCCGCTTTTTCGATGGATTTCGGTCAAATGGGCAATTTTTTCCCACTTATAGCGATTCCAGCCACTCGTCGTCGGACCCTTCAGGAACGCCCTCGAACAACGGTGTCGACAGGTAGCGCTCACCCGTGTCGGGCAACATGGCCAGAATGACCGAGCCCTCGGGCGCCTCGGCGGCTACGTCGAGGGCGGTGGCGAGGGTGGCGCCTGCGGATATACCGGTGAAGATGCCCTCGGTGTGTGCCAGCTCCCGCGACACTTCGATGGAGCGTTCGTCGGACACCGCGCGCAACTCGTCGAATACGTCGCGGTCCAGCACGTCGGGGACAAAGTCGGGCGTCCAGCCCTGGATCTTGTGTGGGCTCCATTCCTTGCCGGCGAGCAGCTGCGCTGCTTCCGGCTCGGTCGCGACGATCTTTACATCGGGCCTTGCCGCCTTGATCGTGCGCCCTGCCCCGCTCATCGTGCCGCCCGTGCCGTAACCCGTCACCCAGTAATCGAGGCGCCGGCCGGCGAAATCGCTGAGGATCTCCGGACCCGTCGTGCAGGCGTGGAAGTCCGGATTGGCCGGGTTCTCGAACTGCCGCGCCAGGAACCAGCCATGCTCCTCGGCGAGTTCCTCGGCCTTGCGCACCATGCCGGAGCCGCGTTCAGCCGCTGGCGTCAGGATGACCTTCGCTCCGAGTCCGCGCATCACGAGTCGTCGCTCAACCGAGAATGAGTCCGCCATCGTGGCAACAAACGGATGACCGGTTGCGGCGCAAACCATCGCGAGCGCGATACCCGTATTCCCTGACGTCGCCTCGATCACTGTCTGGCCGGGGGCAAGCGCCCCTTTTGTTTCCGCGTCGTTAATGATCGCGTAAGCGAGTCGGTCTTTTACGGACGCCATCGGATTGAAGGACTCGACCTTGACGTACAGGTCGACATGATCCGGCCCCATGCGATTGAGGCGCACGATCGGCGTATTGCCGATAGTCTGCAGAATATTGTCGTAAATCATCTCTCAGCCCTCTTTATCGTTATTGTCCTGACGATTGGAAGTTCTGTAGCACACACAATCCACTGAGCATACACCGCTTGTTTCTGCTGACATAACCATGTGTTATATGTGGCCGTTCTTCGGACACTTCGGTGAAACCGATGCGCCGGAGCGCGGTCACAATAAGAGACGCAACGACGCAGCTTTCAGAATGAAGCTACAACAACTGAAATATTTGCTTGCGATCGTCGACAACGGGCTGAATATAACCGCAGCGGCAGAAAGGCTGTACACATCTCAGCCGGGGGTGAGCAAACAACTGAAACTGCTCGAGGAGGAACTCGGGCTGCAGCTGTTTGTGCGCAAGGGCAAGAGCCTCGGCGGCATCACGGCCGCCGGCGAGCAGGTCATCGAACGTGCGCGGCTGATCATGGCCGAGGTCGAGAACATCCGCAGCCTGGCTTCCGACTATTATCATGAGGAGGAAGGCACGCTTTCCATCGCCACGACGCACACGCAGGCGCGCTATGTTCTGCCCGATGTTATTCGCGAATTCCGCGAGCGTTATCCCCATGTCAACCTGAACCTGCACCAGGGAACCTCGGAGCAGATCGCCGACATGGTGCGTGCGAACGACATCGACTTCGCCATCGCAACAGGTTCGCACGAGTTGTTCAGCGGCTTGCTGCTTGTTCCGAGTTATCACTGGGATCGCAAGATCCTCGTGCCCAAGGATCACGAACTCACCACCCTCGACCGCAAGATCACGCTGGAAGACCTTGCCGAGTATCCGCTCGTTACTTATGTATTCAGCTTTGGTGGCCAGTCTTCGCTCAAGCGCGCATTCGCTGACCGGGGCCTCGAACCCGATGTCGTATTCACCGCGCGCGACGCGGACGTCATCAAAACCTATGTGCGCATGGGACTCGGAGTCGGCATTGTCGCGAGCATGGCAGAGGACTGTTCCGACAACAAAGACCTGACGGCGCTGGGTGCCGAGGGACTGTTCCCGCGCAGCACAACCTGGATCGGATTCCGCAAAGACGTTGTGCTGCGGCGTTACATGCTGGATTTCGTTCAGCTGTTTGCGCCGCACATTACGGCCGACCAGCTCGAGAGGACGCGCCACGTGCGGTCCCAGAACGAAATAGACAGCCTGTTCAAGGATGCGAGCCTGCCGGTTCGCGGCGGCTGCAACGACGACATCACCGCGGCGGCGTGAACCGCTCCGCGGCGCAGCGCCACTTCGATCAGTAGATGCGAATACCGCCGTGGCGTTTGCGGCTGCGGTAGTCGGTCCACCACAAACCGAACAACAAACCGCCAACCAGGCAGACAGCCGCTACGCCGGCAACCCAGCTCAGTGGCACCAACAGCCGATTCTGCGCCTGGCGTTCGCGCAATTCCGAGTTTTCCTCGGCGAGCTCGGTAGCGCTGGCTTCGCTCGTTGCGAGGCGCGCCTCCAGGTCCGACGTCTGCGCGCGCAGCGAGTCGATCGTCGCTGCCGGCGCTGCGAACGCCCGCTTCGTCTCCTCCAGTTCGCCGGCGAGGCGGTCGACCTGGGCCTGGGTCTCGGCAACGATCAGCTTCGCGGGCTTGTTGGCAACGAGGAACCCGGCCTTGACGTAGCCCTGCGTGCCATCCGGCAACTGGACGTGCGCGTAGTATTGCGTGCGCGACAGCACTTCCATTTCCTGGCCGCTCTCGAGATTGCGAAAGGGCCGGTCACTCGTGTCTTCAGCCTGGTGCAAACCGAGCCGCAGCGTATCGGTCACATAGGCAGTCTCGGCGAATGCTGCAAACGGCAACAGCAGCAGCCAAAGCATCTTGCGCATCGATGTTCTCCCAAACGATCCTGCGGAAGTCTACTACAGCCTATTGCTCATAGAGCCATCGCAACAGGACTTCCTGCGTCTCATCGCCGTAACCACGGTGGATGTCGGTGTGGTTTTGCAATACCACCACGCTGAACCGCCGACCCGAGCGCGCCTGGAAATACCCGGCGATACCGGCCACATGGTCCAGCGAGCCGGTCTTGAGGTGGCCCGCGCCCTGCAGCGGCCCGCCGCGCATGCGATAGCGCAGGGTACCGTCGAGTCCCGCCAGCGACAGCGAGGAAACGTACTCGGGCATGTAGGGCTGGCGCCAGGCGAACCGCAGCATCGCAGCGAAGTCGGCAGCCGTTATGCGTGCCTCGCGCGACAGGCCTGCGCCATTGTCGACCGCGAGGTCGGAAAACTCGAAGCCGTGGTCGCGCAGCCAGTCGGCGACGACTCTGCGGCCGCCCGCCTCGGTACCGGGCGGGCCGAGGACTTCGGCGGACAGCGTGTAGAGCAATTGCCGCGCCATGACGTTATTGCTGTGCTTGTTGACCCGGGTGATGACGTCGGCCAGCGGCAGTGAGCGAAATTCGACGATCGGATCGACATTCTCGGGGGCTCGCGCGATATCCCAGCCGCCGTCGAAGTTGCCGCCGGATTCGCGCCACATGGACTTGAACAGTCCATAGGCGAAGCTCTGGTGACTGAGCGTTGCGCGGTCCATGGCATAGCGCTCGCAGCCGGCCGGAAACGCGCCGCTGAAGGTCATGCGGCTGGCCGTGTCGTCGGTCGTCACGGTGATACCGCGCTGGTAGCCACGGCAGGGTCCGGCCTTGAGGCGTAGCTGGTTGTCGATCTCGATATTGGCCAGTGGCGGGTCGGTCCAGATATCGACCTTGCCGGGCTCCTCCGCCGGCGCGAACCAGTAGCGCACGACCTTGTAGTTCATGAGCAGGGCGTTGGGCGCCACGTTGTAGGCGCGTAGCGGTTGCCGATCGAACGCGCCGGGGTCGTAGTCGCCCACGTCGAAATAACTGTCGTCGATCAGCAGATCGCCGGCGATAGTGTCGATGCCCGCGTGGCGAATGCGGCGCAACATCTGCCAAACCCGCTCTGTCACGAGGAACGGGTCCCCCTGACCGCGCAGTAACAGGTCACCCTGCAGCGTGCCATCGACGACCGGCCCCAGGGCGAAAATGTCCGTCTGCCACGTGTAGGTCGGTCCGAGTATGTCGATCGCCGCCAGCGTGGTCAGCATTTTGATCGTCGAACCGGGATTCCTGGGCGTCTCCGCGTTCCAGCTGACGAGGATCTCGCCGGAGTCAAGATCCTGTACGTGGATGCTCGTCGACTCGGTCGGCACCTGGCGATGGCTGAGCTTGCCTGCGACCGGCGGCGGCAGGTCGGCGTCCGCGGCGAGCCCCGGGGTGGCGGCAAGCGCGAGCAAGCCGATCAGTAAAGGTCCTTTCATCGCCGCGAGGGTCTCCGCAAGCCGAAGGCGCGAATGCGATCGGCGAGGGTCGTCGGTTTGACACCCAGCAGGTCAGCCGCGCCATCCGCGCCTGACACTCGCCAGTTCGTTTCCTGCAGGGCCTTCAGCAAGTTCTGTTTCTGGAATTCACGCATCTCTTTCTCGGTGAGTATGCCGTCCGGCTCGCGTGATGCAACGTCATTTGCGCGCAGCGGCGGCTGGCTGACATTTGGCATCGACAGGTCGAGCCGCAGGACGTTCCCCGGCGACAGGATGACCGCGCGTTCGAGGACGTTCTTGAGCTCGCGGACATTACCCGGCCAGTCATAGTCGAACAGCTTCTCCGCCTGTGCGCGTGTCAATGTCAGCTCAGGCCGGCCGAAGTCGGCGGCCGCCCGTTCGAGGAAATGCTGGGCCAGTTGCACGATGTCCTCGCCGCGTTCCCGGAGCGGCGGGACATCGACCGGGAAGACGCTCAGCCGGTAGAACAGGTCCTCGCGAAACTCGCCGTCCACGATGAGCTGCTCCAGGTTGCGGTTGGTCGCCGCGATAATTCGGACGTTAACGGAGCGCGTGACGTCATCGCCTACCCGCTCGAACTCGCTCTCCTGCAGAACGCGCAGCAACTTGCCCTGCAGCTCGAGCGGAATCTCGCCGACCTCGTCGAGAAATATCGTCCCGCCGTCCGCGAGCTGGAAACGGCCTACGCGATCGCGGTGCGCTCCGGTAAACGCGCCTTTCACATGCCCGAAGAATTCACTCTCGAACAACTCCTTCGGAATCGAGGCGCAATTGACTTTTACGAGCGGCCCGTCGGCGCGCGCGCTTCGGGCGTGAATCGCGTGGGCGACGAGTTCCTTGCCGACGCCGGACTCGCCAAGGAGCAGCACGCTGGCCGGCGTCTGCGCCACGGCCTCCACCTGCTTGAGCATACGCTGCAGGGCCGGGCTGGTGCCGACGATGCGGCCGAAGTTCATTGCGACGTTGACTTCCTCGCGCAGGTAATCGCGCTCGCGCTCGAGTTCCTCGCGCAGTCGGGCATTCTCGGCCAGCGCGTTACGCAGCTTGCGCTCTGCGCGCAGTCTTTCGGTCACGTCTTTCGAAGCAACGAGCAGGCGGTCAACTCTGCCCGATGCGTCGCGATGTGCAATGGCCGAGACGACCAGGTCGAGCACGCGCCCGTCCTTGGTCACGACCTGTCGATCCTCGTTATTGAAGTCGCCCCGTTCGAGCAGCTCCTGCATGTGGCCGTCCGCAAAACGGCGCTGCTCCGCCGCTGTGAAGAAGTCGGTGATCGGGCGCCCCACGACTTCTTCCCGCGTGTAGCCGAGCTTGTCCAGCCAGCGATCAGTCACGGTCACGATGCTGCCGTCGCCGTCGACCGTGTGCAGCATCGCCGGCGTGGAACGATAGAGCTCGCGATATTTGAAATTGGCGCGCGCCTGGTCGCCGTATTCCCGGTACAAGGCGATCGTGCGCAGGAAGGAGCCATCGGGCTCGTACTCCACGATTGAATTCGTCGTGCATTCGACGACTTCGCCGGACGACGCTACAAAGCCGATGGGCTTGTTTTCGAGCTTGCCCGTGCGCCTCAGCGCGGGCAGGAACTCTTCTTCGATGCGCTGCGCCGATTCCGGGGTCACGAATTCGCTGGGCCTGCGGCCGACCATGTCCTGGCGGTCGAAGCCGAGCCGCGCCAGGAACGCGTCATTGACATCCAGGTAGCGGCCGTCCTCGCCGATGGACGTGGCCATGGCCGGCGACTTGCGGAACAGCCACTGGTAATCGTCAGGTTTGAGCATCGCGCGATTATATACGGAATTCCGTAATTTTATCTACGATTTTCCGTTAATCACGGAATTCCGTTATCCGACTTTTGAGCTCAACCCATTGTTTTTAATAATCTTTTGGAGTTGGCACGCCTTGTGCACTAAGGAGGGTGTTATCTGACATTACACGTCGTTTGGGCGACGTTTGCTGACAAGGAAAGTAGTCATGAAATCTGGAAAGTTCGAGAACAGCCTGGCTGTGGTCGGCGTACTGATTGTGCTGTTCGCCGTAACTGCGGCAGCCAACACCGCGCTGGCAGACGATGTAACGCTCCTCGAGAGCAGCTTGAAATTTGAGGCTTCGACCTCAAATTAACGACCTTGGTGGCACGGCGCAGGAGTCTCTCCCCCGAAATGCCTGATCGCCTCGCCACCATTGATGCCAGCTGGATTGCTGGCGGATTACGGGCCGGGAGGCCCGGCGGCATCCCCCCTGCCGTTTAATCCTGGGCGCCGGAGTCCTCCGTGTCGGAGGCCCGCTGGATCGATCATCGAATTCAGCGCTCCGGCGCCTTTCTTTTTTCCCGGTCTTCCACGTGGTTGCGGTAGGCATCGGCGCGGCGCGAGCGGTTATTGGCCAGGCCGTTGCTGATCGTCTCCCGCACTTTCCGCAGCCAGTGCCTCGCCCAGGCAAATTCGATGCTGAGAATGGCCAGGCCGACGGGGATCACGATAAAGGCAGGACCCGGCGTGACGATCATGACGATTCCGAGCAACACGACAGTGACACCCACAATCGCAATCACGATGCGGCGCGCGGCTTTGTAGGTCAGGTGTAGCGTTCGCTGGATCAAGCTTGTTACCGGAAGTTTGCTGGAGTTAGTTTACGCCGACTATGCGGTTTGTTTTGTGACAACCATATCGTAGGCTTTGTTGCATGGATAACAAGGGCCGCTTACTGCTCACGGCGATGATCGCGCTGTCCGGCTCCGCCTGGTCGGGCGATACGGCGCGGCTCACGATCGAGGCAGCGCCTGCCAGGGCCACTATACAGCCGCTACCGGAGGGACGCCGCCTCGTGCGCCTGCCAGCGCTCGAGTACGAATTCGGCATTCATGCCGACTGCGGAACCGATGCCGAAGCGACGTCGGTGTCGATCAGTGTCGCCGATACCCGCGCGACCCTGGCGGGAGACCAGCTACGACCGGAGGACCCGATCGCCGCCGTCATCCGGCTCCCCGCCAGGCAGCTGGCGCCCGTGGCCATTGACGATTTCTGTCGCGAAGCGCCGGATGATGCCGGCGAAAACCAACTCCTGGTGAGCGACGCAGCGACCGCTCAGATTTCCTTGCGCTGCGCGGACGCAACCGGAGAGTCGATTACTTATGCGTCACGATCACTCGACGTGACGCTGGAGTGCGCCGCGCCTGCCGACGCTCAGGGCACTGAGTCGGCTGCTACCGACAGGTGAAGATCGAGGAACTCGAGCGTCTTTTGCCAGGCGTCTTCGGCTGCCTCGGCGTTGTAGTTTCTGCCCGTCGGGTTGGCGAATGCATGATCGGCGCCCGGATATACGTGAATCGAATGATTCTTGTGTAGTTGCTCGAGCGTCGACTCGAAGCTGCGGACGGACGAGACGCTGATGCCGCGGTCCGCGGCGCCGAACAGGCCGAGTATTGGCGCACTGACCGGCAGGAGTTTTTGCGGATCATCGGTGACCTGGCCGTAATAGATCACGGCGGCATCCAGGTCTTCCGGAAACAACATGGCCGCATTCAGGGACCAGCCGCCGCCGAAACACCAGCCGAGCGACGCGATGCGTGGCGCCCCGGCCGTCTGGGTGACGAATTCATAGGCCTGGCGCAGGTTGTCGTTGGCTTTGTCCGGGTTCTCCACGACCTTCAGCATCTGCTGGCGCGCCTGCTCCGGCGACTCGGCGACGGAACCGCCGAACAGGTCCACCGCGAGCACGATGTAGCCCTCGCCGGCAAGCCGGTCAGCCATCGCGCGAATATTGTCGTTCAGCCCCCACCATTCATGGATCATGATGACCGCTGGCAGCGGCTCGATCATATCGTCGGGAAACGCGAAATGGCCGTAAACGAGTTCGTTGTCCACTTCGGCGTAAGGCAGGCGCTCCGACATGACCGGGCGTGACGGCGCGATCTCTGCGGCCGGGCTCGGCTCAGTCGTATCTTCCGCGTGTTCGCGGGACATTGCGTCGACGGTTGCCCGGCCGGCCGCCTTGTCGGTGTCGTCAGCCGGGGTCGCGTCTTTCTCGCAGGCCGCCACAAAAAGGGTGACCGCGACGAGCAACGCGCTGATCTTGAGGGTGCTGGTCATAGGAAAGCTAGTGTAATCGAAATCCCCGCGGCGGGTCGAAGCATCGGGCGCTAGTCGTCCCAGTCATCGTCGTCGTCCCACTCGCGTAGTTTGCTCTTGTCGACTTCGCGCCACTGCTGTTCACTGCGTCGCATGTGCTCGATCACCTTGGCAATCGTATACACGATGACGGCTGCGATAATGGCGAGTATCGGGAGCAGGCCTTCCGGCATGGCAGTAAGCGGTAGCGATGAACGACGGCAATACTAACACTACGCGGCGCCGATCCCCGGTCGGACGAGCGGCCGCGTTCGTGCGCCTGTCGCTGCGCGACAACGACGAGGACTACACCAAGGGGCGCATTAACCGGGCGCTGGGCCTCCTGGCCATCCCGATGATGCTCGAGATGTCGATGGAGTCGGTGTTCGCCATCGTGGACATTGCGTTCGTATCCCGTCTCGGCACCGACGCCATTGCCGCCGTTGGCATTACTGAAGCGCTGGTCACCGTGCTCTACGCCATCGCCGTCGGCCTCGGTATGGGCGTAACCGCGATGGTATCGCGGCGCATTGGCGCGGCAGAACACGAGGCCGCCGCCCGTGTCACGGGACAGGCAATCTGGGTCGGCGCCGGGCTGTCACTGCTGATCGGCGTACCGGGCGCATTCTACGCCGCCGACATGTTGAGCCTGATGGGCGCCAGCGACAGCGTCATCGAGACGGGCACGGGCTTCGCGGCGGTCTTGCTCGGCGGGTCGGCGAGCATCATCTACCTGTTCCTCCTCAACGCCGCATTTCGCGGCGCCGGCGACGCGTCGGTAGCGCTGCGCTCGCTGTGGCTCGCCAATGGAATCAACATTGTTCTCGACCCGTGCCTGATTTTCGGGCTCGGACCGTTCCCGGAAATGGGCGTAACGGGGGCCGCTGTAGCAACGACAATCGGGCGCGGCATCGGCGTGCTCTACCAGCTCTGGTACCTGTTCGACGGCAGGGGCCGCCTGCGCTTTCGGGTGCGCAATCTCGCGCTCGCGCCGCGCGTCCTTGCGCGCATGCTGGTCATCTCCGCCGGCGGCGTCGGGCAGTTCCTGATCTCGACGTCCAGCTGGATCATCATCATGCGCATCGTGGCGCTGTACGGCAGCACGGCAGTGGCCGCTTACACCGTCGCCTTGCGCATCTTCGAGTTCATCTGGCTGCCGTCGTGGGGGCTCGGCAACGCCGCAGCGACGCTCGTCGGGCAAAACCTCGGCGCCGGCAAGCCCGAACGCGCCGTCGTCTCGACCTGGCTAGCAGCGAAGTACAACACGATCTTCATGATCCTGATCGGCATCGTGCTGGCCACGTTCGCGCCGGCTATCGCCGGCTTCTTTTCGAGCGACCCCGAGGTGCTGCGCTATGGCACGAGCTGCCTGCGCATCCTGGCTGTCGGCATCCCGATGTATGCGGTCGGCATGATCGTGACCCAGGCAATTAACGGCTCGGGCGACACGACCACGCCGACGATCATCAACTTCATCTGCTTCTGGGTGTTGCAGATACCGCTGGCCTACTGGCTGGCGGCGAGCGTGTCCCTGGGTCCCGACGGCGTCTTCTGGGCGATCGTCGTGTCGGAAACCCTGGTGACGGTGCTGAGCGTGATCATCTTCCGCCGCGGCAAATGGCAACACCGCACCGCCTGACGCCGGGCGACACGATTGAGTACCATGCGCATGAGCATGAACGACGCAGCGCTTCTCGACATTCGCAACGCGACGATCTGGCGCGGCACGACACGCGTCTTCGATCGACTCGACCTCGTTATCGGGCAGCACGAACGCGTCGCGATCCTGGGGCCCAACGGCGCGGGCAAGACGACCTTGCTGAAAACGATCAACCGGGAGCTCTACCCGGTAGCCGCCCCCGACTCGCATGTGAAGATCCTCGGCCAGCAGCACTGGAACGTCTGGGAGCTGCGCCGCCACATCGGCATCGTTTCCCACGACCTCCAGCAGCGGTACACGCCCACGACCACGGCGGTGGAAGTGGTCGTGTCGGGTTTCTACTCGAGCATCGGCGTTCATGGGAGCCTCGCGCGGCAGGTCACCGCGGCGCAGCTCGACACCGCGCGCACCACGCTCGACCGGCTCGGCATCGGCGACCTCGCAGACACGCCGCTGCAGTCGATGTCGACCGGGCAACAGCGGCGCTGCCTGCTGGGTCGGGCGCTGGTGCACGACCCGGAGACGCTGATTCTCGACGAGCCGACGGCGGGACTCGATTTTGCCGCCAGTTTCGATTACCTCGAGCGGATTCGCGGCCTGGCGTCCAGCGGCCACAACATCGTGCTGGTCACCCACCATCTCAATGAGATTCCCCCGGAAGTCGAGCGGGTCATCGTACTGAAGCAAGGCGCGATCGCCGCGGACGGCCCGAAAGCGGAGGTGCTCGACGGCGAGTTACTGAGCTCCGTGTACGAAACCGCGATCCGGGTCGCGGAGTTCGACGGCTACTACCTCGCCTATCCCGGCTAATTTTACAAAACGTGACCTGATACGATGATTCTCCCGGCGAACGCCTTATTCTAGGACCATGTTCGTGCTCATCCGCATCGCCACCACAAGCCTGCCGCTGATCGCCCTGCCGGCGCTTGCCGCCGAGGGGCCAATACCGACCGGCATCACCAGCGTCGGCCCCGCGGCGTTCCTGTTCACCATCGCTGGCGCACTGCTGCTGACGCTCGTCTTCCGCTCGGTGGCCAGTCACATGATGCACATGATGACCCGCCGCATCGGCATGATTCGTATCCGCCGCGCTCTCGAAGCGCGCAGCCCCGACGTGCTGCACGACTTCATCCTGCCCGGCGCTTACGGGGGATTGGTGAAAGTGGATCACGCGATCCTGACTGCTGGCGGCATTCTTTGCATCCAGACCAAGCATTACAGCGGCATTGTCTTTGGTGAGCACGACGAACCGCAGTGGACGAATGTCGACGGCACCTCGCGCCGGCGCTTTCTCAACCCCACCATCCAGAACGAGGGCCGGACGCGCGCACTTCGCAACGTGGTACCCGACGTTCCCGTCGCCAACCTCGTGATCTTCACGGGCCGCGTCGAATTCCCGACACCGCCGCCGCAGAACGTGATCACGATCGACCGCCTCAACAGTTTCATCGACAAGCACGTGTTCGGCCCCAGCAAGGTCGAGGACTGGGACGCCGCCTGGCTGACGGTCAAGTCCGCGGCGATGACCGATGAGGCCACGCGCAAAGACCTGCAGGCACAGATCGCCTGACCCCGGCGGGCCGCATTCCTTTATAATTTTCCGCATCTGACCGCGGAGTCCTGCAGCAATGGATGCAGACCTGATCTCTTCACCGATCGGCGTGCTCGCCGTACTCGCCTTCGTCGCCGCATTTTTCTTCGCGATTGAACAGTCCACCAAGGCAAAACTGTTTCAGTACTTGCCGCCGCTCCTGTTCATTTACGCAACCCCGGTCTTTCTCAATAACCTCGATGTGATTCCGAGTTCGTCACCGGTGTACAGCGGACTGAGTGCCTATCTCCTGCCCGCATTCATCGTGCTGATGCTGATCAAGGTGAACGTGCCGGCCGTCGTGCGTGTCATGGGCAAGGGGGTGCTCGTCATGCTGATGGGTACAGCGGGAGTAATGGTCGGCGCTGTCGTTGCCTACCTGATCGTCCACAGCAAGTTGTCACCCGACGCCTGGGCGGGCTACGGGGCCCTGGCCGGTAGCTGGATTGGCGGCACGGCGAACATGGCGGCGACCGCCGAGATGCTCGGCACATCCGCTGAACAGTTCGGGCTTGCCGTAATCGCCGACAACGTCATCTACATAGTGTGGCTACCACTGTTGCTGACCTCGCGCGATTTCGCGGAGCGTTTCAACCGCTGGGCGCGGGTGCCGGCGGAGCGCCTCGAAGCCATGGACGCGGCGGCGGAGCTGCACGTCGAGGTAGATCACGCTCCGACCATGCCGCAGTACCTGTTCCTCTTCGCGATCGTTATCGGCGTCACCTGGATCGGCACCTCGCTCGCACCCGTTATTGCCGGCTGGCTCGCCCAGCAGTCCCCCATCCTCGAGGACGTCTTCGGTGAGTCCACGGTGCGCATCCTCCTCGTCACGACCCTGGCGCTGGCGCTGTCCGCAACTCCGGCTTCGAAGCTGCCCAACTCGACCGCTATGGGCACCGCCATGATCTACGTCTTCGTCGCGGGGATGGGCGCGCGAGCATCCGTCGAGGGACTCGACCAGGCCGGCTGGTTTGTGGCTGGCGCATTCGTCTGGATTGCGATTCACGGGCTGTTCTGCCTGGCGGGTGCATGGCTGTTCCGCGTCGACGTGCACAGCGTTGCGATCGCCTCGGCGGCCAACATCGGCGCCGCGGCGTCGGCGCCGATCGTCGCGGCGCATCACCGGCCCAATCTCGTGCCGGCCTCGATCCTGATGGCGCTGCTCGGATACGCGCTGGGCAATTACCTGGCGCCACTGACCGGCCACCTGGCCCGGATGGCTGCGGGTCAGTAATGGGCGAGGTTTCCCTGGGCAGAATCCGGCGCTGGGCGCAGCGCGGCGCGATCACGGCGGCCGCGGTCATCGTGGTCGGCGCAACGGCCGTCTTCCTGCTGTGGCGCGACCGGGTCGCGCTGGACGGCATCGCCTGGACGCCGTATCCGTTTATCGAACCGCGCATCGATGCGGTGACAATGACGTGGCTCGGTGTCACGACGATCCTCTTCGACGACGGCGAGACGCAGGTCCTGATCGACGGGTTTATTTCGCGACCGTCGATCTTCGACGTCGTGTTACGGCGACCGGTCAGCAGCGACTCCGCAACGATCAATTTCGTCATGGACGAGTACCGCATGCGCCGGCTGGCGGCCATCATTCCGGCGCACTCTCACTGGGACCACGCGATGGATGTCGGGGCGCTTGCGAATCGCAGCAGCGCCTCGATCCTGGGTTCGGAGTCGACGGCCAATATCGCGCGCGGAGCCGGCGTCCCCGAAGACCAGATTATCGTCACCGAACCCGGCGGCAGCTATACATTCGGCAATTTCACGGTAACCATGATCGTCTCGCCGCACGGTCCCGTCGGTTGGGGCGGCTCCGTACCGATGGCCGGCAACATCGATGCTCCTCTCGAACAACCGGCGCCGGTGCAGGCCTATCGCGAGGGTGGCAGTTACTCGATCGTCATCGCCCACCCGCACGGCACAACGGTCGTGCACGGCAGCGGCGGTTTCACCGCAAACGCGCTCGATGACGTCGCGGCCGACGTCGTGGTGCTCGGGGTCGGTCTCATCGAAGGGCTCGGGCGCGACTACGCCGAGGAGTACTGGCAGGCCGTAGTAACGAGTACCGGAGCAAAGCACGTGTTCCCGATGCACTTCGACGATCCCACGCGCCCGTTCGGCGAGGTAACGCCTTACCCGCGTGTTCTCGGGAGCTTTCTCAAGACCGCCGCAAGGCTGGAGAGCATCCGCGACACCTGGGACATCGACACCAGGCTGCACCTGCCGGAGTTCGGCAAGACACTGATTCTTTATCCGCTTACCGAGCCCGAAGCCTAGTCGGCGCTCAGTTCGCGCAGCGAGATCCGGCCGGCGATCAGCGCCTCCTTGTGCTCGCGCTGCAGCCGCTTGACGCGGTGCTCGAATCGGAGCGCGGTCGCGCGATCGCCGAGATGCTGTGTGAACTCCAGCCGCAGCGGCCCCCGCCCGCGCAAGTAGCGCGCGCCGCGATTGCCGGACTCGTGCTCGCGCAGCCGTCGGTCAACGTCGATCGCGATACCCGTGTACAGCGAGCCATCGCGACAGCGCACGATATAGAGGCTGTACTCGCCTGTGCTCACAAGTCAGGCGTTGCCGCCCGTAATCGCCTCGCCCAGCACGCGGAATGCGCCGGCTTCGATGCTCGCGCCGTTTTCCGGCGTATCCGCCCAGGTCAGCACAATCTCCGATACGCCGCCGAGTTCCGCCGCAGGCTCATGAAGATGCAGCGTCAGCATGTTGCTGACGAGGACTGCTTCACGGATCAGGTTATGTCCGCCGAACTGCTGCTCGTTGATCTCGATGTAGGTCGACGAATCGAAGTCTTCCTCGATCGTACGCATCAGCAACAGGTAATCGGCGATATCGCCCTCTGGTGTCGTTCGTGCGAAAAACAGCATCGTCGCGTTGTCGCGAACGTCGAATGCGACAGTGTCGTAGTTGCGATTACCGGCCATAGGAACTCCCCGCTCAGGGCTGGTCTCAGTCTACGCCAATTGTCATACCGGCGTCACATCGGTGCGCTTGCCGAGCCTGACGCCTTGGAGTACGGTGATTCTCATGATCACACTCTCTATTAACGGCGAATCACGCACGGTCGACGTCGATCCCACGACGCCCCTGCTGTGGGTCATTCGCGACTACGTGGGGCTCAAAGGCACCAAGTTCGGCTGCGGGCTCGCCCAGTGTGGCTCGTGCACCGTGCATCTCAACGGCGCCCCGGTCCGCTCCTGCATCGTGCCGGCCCAGTCGGCGGTCGGTCAGGAAATTACGACCATCGAAGGCATCAGCGGCAACGGCCAGCTGCACCCTCTGCAGCAAGCCTGGATCGACGAACAGGTGCCGCAGTGCGGCTACTGCCAGTCGGGCCAGATCATGGCCGCCG